>JAPHTL010000142.1 GCA_026193355.1 Rhodospirillales bacterium | reverse complement strand
TCGTCGCAGCCTCCTGCGCGGATGTTTTCCAGACGACTTCGTGCAGGGGAAGCGGTTGCTGAAAGCCCTTCAAGATCTGATCGCCTAGATCACGGAAAACGATTTTGTCGTCCGTTTCAGGGCAAGCATCGCGTACGATCTGGGAAACGACGATCTGATCGTCACCCGCGTGGGAGCAAAGCCTTGCTGCAAGTTGTACCGTCGAACCGAATAAATCGTTTTCCTCGATGATCGGCTTGCCCGTATTGATACCGATCCTGATGAGCAGCGGCAGGTCCTTGTCCACAGAGTTGTGAGTATAGACCTGTGACTGGATCACTTTGGCGGCTTCGACCGCTTTTGCCGGAGATTCGAACGAAGCCATGATGCCGTCGCCGGTGTGTTTTATTTCCCGTCCGGAAAAACGGCTAAGCGCCTCGCGCACGATCCGGTTGTGAGTTCTGACCACTTTCTGCCCAACGGCATCGCCGCGCTCCTGCGTCAGGTCCGTCGAACCAACGATGTCGGTGAACATGACCGTTATGGGCTTTGCCTCGTCTTCCTGCTGTTTTGGTTTGTTCCATTCGTTCAAGGATTGTTCAAGCAAGGGGGCCGAAGAGTCCGGGTCCTTGAGGAACGTCTGCATCGCATAACGTCCGGCTTCGAACATCTGGAGGTACCGCTTGTCCGCCAACAGGTAGCTTTCGTAACTTTCGGCGAAAGTGTCAGCGATGCTTTTCTTGATCCCGAGGACCGCGACGCTGCTGCTCAGAACCGCAATCATGGTCCTTCGGCTTAGTGAGCGTTCGACCAACAGGGCTTCGCAGACGCCCGCAAGGAACAGGTTGATTCCGAACTTGTTGTAGTTGTCTAGTTTTGGTCTGCTGACCTTGACGGCGGGTAGAGCCTTGCCGAGGAAATTCATGACCACCAGCTTCTGGGACTCGACAGAAGAATTCTCTTCCACCTCCGGCGCAACGGGTTCTTCGGGTGCTTTCTCTTCTTCCTGTGGCTCGGGTTCTGGTTCGGGTGACGGGACTTCTTCAGGTTCTTCGACCTGTTCAGGGGGGGGGGAGCCTCTGCTGCCGCCTTCTCCTGTTCCAGCTTCGCCGCTGCTTCGGCCAGTCTGTCGGCCACCGCCTTTTCGACCGGGTCTTGCTTTGTTTCCTGCCTGGAATCCTTGACGAAGAAAATCCGCCACCATTTTCTGCTGCTGCGATGGGGCGCGTCCAGTTCCTCCTTTGAGATGAGGAGGGATGACATGGTGACGCTTGTGATAATGAAGGTGACAAGGAAAATCAGGAAAAGCGCGTTGCCGGAGTTCCGCGCGCTGATCAATCCGGACAGAAGCGTCGTGTTGCGCATGACCAGCGATCCGATGCCGCCGGCAAGTCCGGCCGCAGCGACGCTGACGATGACGATGATCAGAACTTTGGTCAGGAGGCCGAGCCCCCTTCGGCCCTTCGGCTCGTCGTGATCGAAAGGATCAGGGAGAAGGTCGCCCATATGTGGCGAACGAGAGGGAACTCCACCCCAGCCGCCACCGCGGCCTGCCAGAACGCCGCGTTTTCCGCGGCTGCCACCGCCATCAAGGGTTACGCCTCTTGCCGTTCCGCTGGCCACCATCTTGTCGTCAGCGCCGCTGGACCGGTAGATGACGACTTCGTTGCTTGTTCCTGTGTCGGGGTCGTAGCTGTCCTTTACGACCTTGACTGCCTTCACGAAAGACTGACGCTCAAGCCCCTTGGCCTCTTCGACAGCCGTCACCCTTTCCAGATGGGGGTAGCGGGCATGAAGCTCCCACGTCCCTTTCTGAAGGACGTAAACCTCAAATGACGTCTGTCCGGCGTGTCTAACCATTCATTCCATCTCACAGAACAACGCCGCCCGAAAGGCCGGTGCCCATATGTCGGGCGTCGCACTGTGCGCCATGTTCATTCGCGGTCGCCACATCGCAGCCGCAATTTCATTCGGTATTTTTCGGTGATTCTATGCATATATTACGAATACGCCAATATGCACCTTGTTTCTGAACGGAAAAAGGGCGCTGGTATCTTCACCAGACGCCCCTTTAGCTGCCAGCAAACGCTACGACGTTATCAGGTCTTGAGCCCGAAGCTTTGGAAACGCTTGTTGAATTTGGCGAGCTGGCCTCCGCTGTCGAGCAGACGATGGACGCCGGTCCACGCCGGATGCGACTTGGAGTCGATGTCCAGCTTCATGGTGTCGCCCGCTTTGCCCCACGTAGAGCGCGTCGTGTATTCGCTGCCGTCGGTCATGACCACCTTGATTTCGTGGTAGTCAGGGTGAATGTCTTTTTTCATGGCTTTAGCTCCGGAATTCGAGGCGCCTTGTATACTCAAGGCCTGCCTCTTGCGCAAGCCAAAGATGCCATCAGGGCGAAGTGCAGTGATCTTCGCCCGGTGAACGGGCTTGGTGAACGGGTGTCGGGTTGCTATATGCTGACCTCTATCCCCCGTCGCCGAAGGGTGACAGCAAAAGTAAACAGCGAGCGTACGGACATGGATGAAGGCGCATTTGAAACCCTTGCAAGCGAAATGCTTGAAAATCTGTTTGATCAGGCGGATGAGGCGCTGGGGGATGAAATGGATATCGACCTCGAGGGCGGTATTCTGACCATTACGCTGGCTTCCGGTGGGCAGTACGTCATCAACAAGAACGCGCCAAACCGCCAGATATGGCTGTCTTCGCCTTCCAGTGGCGCAGCCCATTTTTCCCATGACGAACAGTCTGGGCGGTGGCTGTCAACGCGGAGCGAGGATGATCTTCTCGATCTTCTGGGGGGAGAGCTTTCAAAGGCTGCCGGACGCGATTTTGCCTTCGGTTGAGGCGCGGTTATTCGATGTTTCGTAGGATCAGTCAGACCCCGCGATCACCTTTTTCCGTTCCCTGATGGCCATTATAACGACGACGGCCATGATCAGTGCTCCACCGAAATACGGCCATTCCTTGCCGAGGATATGGAAAAAGTAGCCAGCCCAGGTTGGCCCCATCACCCGCGCCATGATTGATGCTGAACGTGTGATGCCAAGTATGCCGCCTCGTTCGTCTTCTCCTGCCTGCTTTGAGATCAGGCTGTTGAGCGAGGGTGTGATCACGCTGAATCCGTACGCGAGGATGACCATCGCAACGACCAGCATGGGAAGGGACCCCGAAAGTGGTATCAGAAGAAGGCCGATGGAAAGGGCTGCCGCGCCCTGAACGATCAGTCCAGATTCCCCGAACTTCTTCGCCAGGCGGCTGATCAGGCCACCCTGGATCAGTGCGCTGAGCAATCCGACAAAAGCGAACAGATAGCCGTTCTGCGCTGGACCCCAGCCGAACTGGCGGTTCGACCACATGGCGAAGGTGGCCTCCATGCCTGCGAAAACGAAGGTGGAGAGAAACGTAAGCGCGATCAGTTGTCCAAGGATGGGGCGCCGCACAGCGTCCCTGAACAGGCGCCACTGGCTTTTTCGTGGCGCAGTGGCGTGGCTCGCCCTAATTTCCGGTGATAGGGATTCCTTCAAAAACAGTATCGAAAGAACAAGGGCGAGGGCGGAAAGACCCGATGCCGCATAAGCGGGAATGTGGTAGTTCGCCGTCGCCGGATCGTGTCCTGCGAGAACGCCGCCGATTGCAGGCCCGGCAATGAACCCAAGGCCGAATGCCGCGCCGACAAGGCCCATGCCCTTTGCCCGGTTCGCCGGGGTGGTGACGTCCGCGACATAGGCGAAGGCGGCGCCGATATTGCCGGCCATGAAGCCGCCGAAAGCCCGCGCCGCAAACAACACCCACAGGGATTCGGCGTTCGCCATCCACAGGTACGCGATGACGGTTCCCGCAAGGCTGAATATGAGGATCGGTCGCCGTCCATACTGGTCACTCAGCCGTCCAAGAAATGGTGCGGCGACGAACTGCGTCAGCGAATAGGTCGCCATCAACATGCCCACAACCAAAGGCGAAGCGCCGAAAAACTCACCGTAAAAGGGAAGTAGCGGAATGATAATTCCGAAACCAATCAGGTCGACGAGAACGATGAGAAACAGGATCGCCATGTGTGCAGGTTTGGTCCGATGCTTGAGTTTTGGATCTTTGTCGGGGGTCCAGCGGCGCGGATAATAGACCCTGCATGCTGTCGATGGAAGCCTGTGGAGGTAATGGGTTCGGGGCAAGTTTTATTTTTTTCAAAATGCCACAGTTGCATAAATATCACACTGTGCGTGTAATACCATGGTACTACCTCAATGGGTGTGGGAATCCGTATAAAGGCTGGAACAAGTTAACTTAAAGTTGCTTCAAATTATATACATGCCGAGCAGGCAGCCAAAAACAGGACGTTAAGCAAAGGGGATCGATCGGCCTTGGGGGGCTGGTTGATCGAAAATTTAACAGATGCTCCGCATAAGGGGGATACTCGATGAATTCCGCTAAGAAAACACTTCTCGCCGCTACTGCCGCCGTTGCCGCGGTTCTGCCGCTGCATCAGGCGAAGGCGACCAACGGCATGTTGTCGCATTGCGTTGGCACCGATTCGTGCGGCATGGGCGGCGCCGGCATGGCGCTGGGCGGCAATGCCGTCAGCGCGGCCGTCAACCCGGCCCTGGCCGGCAAGTCCGGCAACCAGGTGATGCTGAACGCCGGCTGGTTCCGCGCTGAGCGGACCATGGATTCGAATGGTGGCATGGGAACGACCGATGGAACGATCACCAGTCAGAACCCTGACTTCCCAAACGGGTCTCTTGGCGTCAATTATGTGATTGATCCGCAGTGGTCGGTCAATGTGGCGATGTTCCCGGGCGGCGGCGGTGCGGTGAAATACTCGCCCCAGGCGCGCATCAACACCGGTTCCGGTGTGAACGGCTGGGATACGGCGGTCAACATGCAGATCATGCTCGGCCAGGCCTCCGTCGCCTACAAGCCGAACCCCGACGTTTCCTTCGGCGCCGGCCTTGTTCTCGGGCGGATGAGCTTCAAGACGGATATGGCGACTTCTCCGAACAATGCCCAGACCGCAGGCCGCAATCGCGACGAACACATGTATGGCGCCGGGTTCCGTGTTGGCCTTACCGGCAAGGTCACCGATAGCCTCGACGTTGCAGCGACGGTTCGCTCCCCTATCTGGTTCGAGGATTTCGAGGCCTATCAGGACGTTTTCTGGGGCTCCATCAACCTGCCTTGGGAAGCGGGCGCGGGTTTCGCCTACAAGGTGACCGAC
>JAPHTL010000074.1 GCA_026193355.1 Rhodospirillales bacterium | reverse complement strand
GATCACGCCGATGCAGCGTGGCGACCTTTCATGGCGGATCACCGTTCCCGACGATGGATCGCTTCCCGACGGCGGGGCGTTGCCTGTTGTCATCCAGTGGCCGGAAGGACCGCACCCCTCGGACCGGATGGCCGATCTGGGGTGTCGTTTGAATGCGCTGAAAATTTATCATCCGCAGCCCGGCGTATTGCTTGAAACCCTGCGGGCAATCGGGGCCGATGGCCTGGTTTCGGTTGAAGCGGCAGCGGAAGGGGAAACGCCGTGGCTGATGGCCGAGATCGAAACGCCCAGGGGCATCGCCATACTGACCTGAAGAAGACGGATGGGAAAAAGAAAAGGCCCGGCGGTGCCGGGCCTTTAATGAACATAGGGAGCGGATCAATCGTCCGCTGCGACAAGTTCGCCATTGGCGACCCAGAACACATCGTTGCCCGAGGCTTCGACGGTATTGCCGCCCTTGAGCCTGAAGATGCAGGCCTTGGCGCAAACGCCCTTGAAGCCGTCACCCCCCTTGAGAACGACTACCCGGTCCTTGCCATTCTCGGTGATCGTCACTTCGTGGCTGACTTCGTCGTCATTGTGAAGGTCGACCGCAGACCAGGCCGGTCCTGCGGCAAGGAGTGCAGCGGCAGCTGCTGCGACTGCGAGATGTTTCATGCCCTGATCCTCGATGAAAATCGCCAGAATGGCGCGCAGGTTGATATAAGGGCAAAACAAACAACTTAATAAGCGAATATTGTTGATCGGTTAAATCGACATCATCGATTGAACGGACCGGGGGCCTTGCTCTTGCGGGATGGGACCTGCGGGTATAAGGTGTCGCGCACTTGAAAAGGTAGGGAATGACAATGATCCGGACCGGAACGATCCGACGAAACCGACGCGAGGTGGCAGCCATCGGCTGATCCGCAGGGGACCGTTTGCGCCGATGTCGGGCGACCCTGCGGGGCGCCCTTTTTTCGTTCAAGGCCCGACTTTTCAGGAATATGAGGACAGGAAAACATGAGCAGCAAGATCAATGTGGCGATTATCGGGGCAAGCGGATACACCGGGGCCGAAACCGTTCGCCTGCTCGCCAACCATCCCAACGTGCATATCGCCGCCCTGACCGGCGATCGCAAGGCGGGTCAGCCGATGGCTGCGGTATTCCCGCACCTTGCCATGATGACGTTGCCGGATCTGATCGGCCTTGATGACCTTGACCTCTCGGGGATTGATGCCGCGTTCTGTTGCCTGCCGCATGGCACGACGCAGGAAGTGGTGTCCGGCCTGCCGGCGGCCCTGAAGGTCGTCGACCTGTCCGCCGATTTCCGTCTTTATGATCTTGATACCTATGCCCAGTGGTACGGCCATGCCCACAAGGCCCCGGCCTTGCAGGAGCAGGCCGTTTACGGCCTCACCGAATTGAAGCGGACGGAGGTCGCCAAGGCGCGGCTGGTCGCCAATCCGGGCTGTTACCCGACGGCGGCGCAGTTGCCGCTGATTCCCCTGATCGAAGGGGGCATGATCGATCCCGCCGACATCGTCATCGACGCCAAATCGGGTGTAAGCGGCGCGGGCCGTGCGCCGAAGGAAGGCACGTTGCACACCGAGGTCAGCGAGGGCATCCATGCCTATGGCATCGCCAGCCACCGGCACGCCCCGGAAATCGAACAGGGCCTGTCGAGCGCGGCGAAAGCGCCGGTCGTGGTGAACTTCACCCCGCACCTGATGCCGATGAACCGGGGGATCCTGTCGAGCATGTATGTGAAGCTGACGGGCGGGGCGACGGCCGATGACCTGCGGACCAGGCTTTCCGGGCAATACGCCGGTGAACCCTTTGTCCGGGTGGTCCCCGAAGGAGTTTCACCCGCGACGCGGCATGTTCGGGGCTCGAACCACTGCCTGATCGGGGTCTTCGCCGACCGGGTTCCCGGTCGCGCCATCGTCATTTCCGTGATCGACAATCTGGTCAAGGGCGCGGCGGGGCAGGCGATCCAGAACATGAACGTCATGTTCGGCATGGACGAAACGGCGGGATTGCAGCAGCAGCCCCTTTTCCCCTAAGGCGGCCCTTCCTTCAGGCGTTGCCGGGATCCGGGATGTTCTCGAACGGGTCGGTGATCGGGATCAGTTTCCATATCAGCGCGTAGATCAGCCGGGCGAGCTGCGGATCGTTGGGGGCTGCGGGTCTCGGCATGGCTGCCGATGCCTCGGAAAGAAGGGTGGCGGATACGCAAAAGGCGGCGTGCAGGCGCATTTCCCGCCCGTTCGCCTGTCCTCCCCCCGCGCCTTTGCCTTCGCAAAGGGCCCGCCCAGTGATGGATGACGGGGGATCGAACGCCACGATGATGCGGTAGTTCCGGTGGGCGTTATCGCCCGGCGTCGTGGTGAAGCGTGTCCCGAGCCCGTCGCCGCGCGGGCTCATCGCCTTCGTGACGGCCTTCGCAAGTCCTCCCTCTGGCGCGGGAAAGGGATTCCCGACAAGCACGACCGTCATGTCCCGGTTCGCCGCGGCGTACGTGAAATGATCGGGTACGCCGTG
>JAPHTL010000243.1 GCA_026193355.1 Rhodospirillales bacterium | reverse complement strand
ACCCAGTCGACCTCTTTTTCCTCGCTTCTCAATCGCGCCAGCAAGGCGGCCATATCGCTCAGATAAACGGGGTATCCATAGTCTTCGGGGTGCAATAGCCAGTCACTGCGCCCCCGCCCGGCGATATCTGGACAAACGACCATATGCGTTCTGGAAAGTTCTTTGGCCAACACGTCGAAATCACGGCCGTTTCTGGTCAATCCATGAACGCAGATCGCAACGTTCCGGTTGTCGGCGGCGCCCCACTGCACATAGGCGACCTTGTGAAAACCATGGGGCCCGAGACTGAAAAAATTGTCCTGATGTGGCATTATTCGCAAACTCGTTTTCCACTGGGGAAGATATTGTCTTTTGAATTTTCGTACATATTCGCCAGATTGCAACCGTATCAAGATCAGGCGGCGAAAACCACGCCATCACTTCAACGAGACAACCAGGAGCGGTAAGAATGCCGGCTAAAGGCCCCCTTGATGGAATAACCGTAATTGACCTTACGCGCGTCCTCGCCGGCCCCTACTGCACGATGCTGCTGGCGGACATGGGGGCACGCGTCATCAAGGTTGAGGTTCCGGAGAAAGGTGATGACGCCAGGGCTTTTGGGCCGTTTCTGAACGGTAAATCCGGATATTTCATGTCGTTGAACAGGGGAAAGGAGAGTATCGCCCTGAACCTGAAGTCCGATTCCGATCGCGAAATTTTCGAGAAACTCCTCGAAAAGGCTGATGTCCTTGTCGAAAACTTCCGCCCCGGAACAATGGAGAAACTTGGGTACGGATGGGAGGCGCTGAAAAATCGCTTTCCCGCTCTGGTTTATGCCGCCGCTTCCGGTTTCGGTCACAGCGGCCCCTACAAAGCCCGCCCTTCATACGACATGGTCGCCCAGGCGATGGGCGGGTTGATGAGCCTTACAGGCGAACCGGGTGGTCCCCCTGCCCGCGTCGGGTCATCCATGGGGGACATAACCGCGGGAATGTTCACCGCCATCGGCGTTTGCAGCGCCCTGTACCATAAAGCCACGACCGGAAAAGGCCTGAAGGTGGACGTTTCCATGCTCGACAGCCAGGTCGCCATCCTGGAAAACGCCATTGTTCGATATACGAACCTCGGTGAGATACCTGGCCGTCAGGGGGCGCGGCATCCGACCATCACCCCATTCGCATCATACGCCACAAAGGACGGACATATTGTCATCGCGGCCGGAAACGACGCCATTTTTCGCAAGCTATGCCACGCAATCGACCGATCGGACCTTGCCGACAATCCCCTTTTCCTGACCAACGACAAGCGCACAGAACATTACAAGGCGCTGACCGATGAACTGGAGACGGCCTTGTCCGGCGGAACTTCCGAAGAATGGCTGAGGATACTGGAGATTGCCGATGTTCCCTGTGGGCCGATCAACAACGTCAAACAAGTTGTCGAGAATCCGCAGGTCAAGGCGCGCAATATGGTCGTTTACTCTGATGATGATAAAGCGGGGCGCGTATACATGGCGGGCAACCCCATAAAGATATCCGGGTTCGCCGATCCGGTTTCACGCAGGGCTGCTCCCGACCTCGACGGAGACCGGCGTAAAATTATTGCAGAACTTTAGTCAAACAACACAGTAATTTGATTTTGCAATGATAATCAAAGTCACGCTTGTTGCAATCAGCCGCCTTTATTGCTTTAGGGTGAAGGTTCGTGACACTCTGACAAACTGCCTTCATGCATGCCGATGACTGGATATTCACATGACGCTCAGCATTGATGACATCAGGTCGGCGGCGAAATTGATCAAAGGTGCTGTTTTGCGCACCCCGACCGTGTTCTCACCCGCTCTTTCTGGATTATCCCGGACAAACACCTACCTGAAGCTCGAAAATCTGCAGGTCACGGGTTCCTTCAAGGTCCGGGGCGCGTTTGTCAAGCTATCCGGGTTGACGAAGGACGCCCGATCAAGAGGCGTCATCGCCGCATCGGCGGGGAACCATGCGCAAGGCGTCGCCTATCACGCTCACAACCTCGGCATCCCGGCAACAATCGTCATGCCGAAGGGGACGCCATTCACCAAAGTGGCGAAGACGGAAAAATACGGCGCCCGTGTCGTTGTGAAAGGTGAAGGTTTTTACGAGGCTGAAAAAATTGCCCGCAGCATGGCGGAAACGGAACGCCTCGAATACATCCACCCCTATGACGACGCCCTGGTCATGGCGGGGCAAGGCACGATAGGATTGGAAATCCTTGAGGACACGCCAGATACCGACGTCCTGATCGTCCCTATTGGCGGCGGCGGTCTGATTTCCGGGATTGCTACGGCGGCAAAGGCTTTGAAACCGCAAATAAAGGTCATCGGCGTCGAGGCGGCGCTTTACCCTTCAATGGCTGAAGCCATGGGAAAAACCGATCACCCTTCCGCCAGAGGCGGACAAACAGTGGCTGAAGGTATTGCGGTCAAATCACCGGGGGCGCTGACGACCCCTATTGTCCGCCAGTTGGTCGATGACATTCTGACTGTTGACGAGACATCCCTGGAGCTTGCCGTCGCCGCGCTGCTGTCCGAACAACGAATCGTTGCCGAGGGTGCGGGCGCGGCGGCTCTGGCTGGTTTGATGACGGCGCATAATCAGTTTGAAGGTCAAAACGTTTGTCTTGTGGTTTCGGGCGGTAACATCGACAACCGCTTGCTCAGTTCAATACTCATGCGCGCACTTGCGCGTGAGGGACGACTGGCGAGGCTTCGTATCGAATTGGAGGATCGCGCCGGAATGCTTGCCAAAGTGGCCCAGGTCATCGGCGAGAACAACGGCGACATCATTGATATCCACCACCGCCGCCTTTTCTACGATATTCCCGTCAAAATGACCGAAGTCGATATCGTGGTGGAGACACTAGATCCGGAACACGTCGGAAAACTTGTTGCGGCAATCGAAGCCGCCGGTTTTCCGACCCGGATTCTGGATGGAACGGCGCAGGGGAACCCAGGATGATGACGGTCGGTACACGGTCGTTACAGGGCAGGTCAGGCCAGCTTTCGATAGCTTCCACCGAAATACAGCAGGGGCGATGCTTCGTCGGAAGTTGTGACGTTTTCGATCTCTCCTACAACGATCCAGTGGTCGCCACCGTCGAGAACGGCTGTTCTGCGGCATTCCATATTGGCTAGACATCCCGCGATTACAGGACATCCGCCAAGTCCGACGGTCGATTCAATTTTTGAGAACTTCTCGGCATCCCTGCCCGCGAAAAGGTTTGAAACCTCGTCCTGGCTGTCAGCGAGAATGTTGATAACGAAGAACTCGCCGGAAACGAACGATTCGGTTGTTCTTCCGTTTTTGCCGATGCAGAACAGGACCAAAGGCGGGTCGAGGGAGAGTGACGAAAACGCGCTGACGGTAAGACCGGTCGGGCCACCCTCGGCATCCAGGCAGGTGACAACGGTTACACCAGATGCAAAACGGCTGAGCGCGTTGCGAAACGTTTGGGGATCAACGGACATTCTTCAATCAACCTTTCCTGGGCAGTCGTCTGTCCTCATGTTTCCATAGTTAATAACAGAAGAGGGAAACAAAAAGGGTTCCGGTATATGCCTCTGAAATGCTAATGGTTTCCAGTGTTCGTTATTGGGTCGCATTGGTTGGAACGGATTATCGATATCCTGTCGGTCAAACGACATATGCTGGCAATCCCAACCCGAGTTGACATCGTGCGAACGAAGATGAGCGATTGGGTACGTCACGACGATTCAAAAGGCAAGATGCGCTTAGATGATTAATACAAGTTCCTGTTCAATGCTTGAGGTCGATTGATGCTGTTCATCGTCGGGGTGCTGATTGTCATTGGTTCTGTTGCCGGCGGATACTTGGGTGTCGGCGGCCATATGGGTGTTTTGTGGCAGCCGTTTGAATTTGTGATCATTCTGGGCGCGGCCATTGGCGCCACAGTCATTGGCAACTCCAAATCCATCATTACGGGGATTCTCAAGAGTTTCAGCAAGCTCCTTGCCGGGCCTAAATACAAGGCAGAGCATTATTCGGAACTTCTTGGCGTTCTTTACTCGATTTTCAAACTGGCGAAGACCAAGGGCGACCTTGCCCTGGAAAGCCATGTGGAAAACCCACACGACAGCGCCATGTTCCAGAAGTTTCCGACTTTTGCCAACGATCATCATGCGGTCGAGTTCGCCTGTGACTACCTTCGGCTTCTTACATTGGGCGTGAGCACCTCCCACGAGGTCGAAGCCGTCATGGATGAGGAACTTGAAACCCATCACAAGGAACTTCATGCAATATCGGGAGCCATGAGCAATATGGGCGATGCCCTGCCGGCGCTGGGTATCGTCGCCGCCGTGCTCGGCGTTATCCATACGATGGGCTCGATTACCGAGCCGCCAGAAGTTCTCGGACACCTGATCGGCGGCGCGCTTGTCGGAACGTTTTTCGGCGTGTTCATGGCGTACGGTATCGTTGGCCCGATGGGGCGGGCGCTTGAACAAACCTTCGACGCAGAAGGCAAGTACATGCAGTGCATCAAGACTGGAATCATCGCCCATATGCAAGGCTATGCGCCCCAGGTTTCGATCGAATTCGCTCGAAAAATCCTCAACACGGATGTCCGCCCAACATTCGCCGAAGTTGAAGAGATGATAGGAAACATTCCGCCCGACTAGGCGAACAGCAGGTTGGGATTGGACCGAATCATGGCTGGCGACAAGACACCGATCATCAAAAAAGTCAAAAAATCGGCGCATGCCCATCACGGGGGGGCATGGAAGGTCGCCTATGCCGACTTCGTGACGGCAATGATGGCGTTTTTTCTGCTTCTCTGGCTTCTCAACGCCGTCACCGACGAGCAACTCGAAGGTGTCTCCAACTACTTCGCACCGGCCAGCGTCGCCCCGACAACCAGCGGCGCAGGTGGTGTTCTCGGTGGACAGACCATTTCCGACGAAGGCAGCCAACAATCCAACCGTTCAAAACCAAGCGTGAGCATGGCGCTTCCGCCGCCCAAACTGGGAACGGGAGGTGAAGAATCCTCAAACAAGGAAGAAAGCCCGCAGACGGAAGCCGAAACCACTGACGAAGAAGCGGAAAGGCGCGTCAAGGAAATCGAGGAACAACAGTTCCAGGAAGCCAAGGACGAACTTGAGAAGACGCTTGAGGGTATCCCGTCCCTCAAGCAACTCGCAAAAAGTCTGATGATTGACGACACCCCGGAAGGATTGCGCATCCAGATTGTCGATCAGGAAGGCTTGACGATGTTTCCCAGAGGCAGTGCGGAGATGTATCACCACACCAAAAGGGTTCTCGAACTGGTCTCCAACGTAATCAACAAGATGCCGCAAAGGGTCGCCATTGCCGGCCATACCGACGCGACGAAATTCGTGACCGATACGGGGTACTCCAACTGGGAGCTTTCGGCTGATCGTGCGAATGCCGCACGGCGCGCGTTGCTTGATCTTGGCGTACCGGAAAGTCGCCTGTCGAGGGTGATGGGAAAGGCCGCAACGGACCCCCTGATAAAGGAGGACCCGAACGATCCGAAGAACAGGCGGTTGAGCATTGTCTTGCTGCGCAAGTCGATTGAAAACTACGAAACCCCGGAAGGTAAGCCGGCTTCCCCGCCTGATGGAGCGCCGGCCGGACAAAATGCCCAGTGACCCGGACATTCAAACGACGGGAAGCCTGCCAACCCAGCTGTTCACCAGCCCCCCATCGCCCTGCCCCTATCTTGATGGAAAGATAGAACGGAAATTGATCGCGGAACTGTCCGGCCCCAATCCGGACCGCCTGTACGCAGCGTTGTCTCTGGCGGGATTTCGCAGAAGTCACGGAATCGTCTATCTGCCTGCCTGTCCGGACTGCAACGCATGCATTCCGGTCCGCGTTGACACGGAAAATTACAAACCTTCGCGGTCGATGACCCGGATCATGCGCAAAAATTCCGGGACCCGCGCCACCGAATTTCCAGCACGCGCCACCGAAGAACAGTTCGCCCTGTTCAGTCACTACGTAGGCACCCGTCATAACGATGGAAACATGGCCGAAATGACCTGGCGGGATTTTCAGTTTTTGATCGAGGAAACAACCGTGACAACAGGCGTTGTCGAATTTCGCGATACGGATAACAGGCTGATCGGCGCATGCCTGATTGATTATCTCGAAACCGGCCTTTCTGCTGTCTACAGTTTCTTCGACCCAAGTGAAGACAGAAGCAGTCTTGGAAGTTACATGATTCTCTGGATTATCGAACGCGCCCGGGAAATGGGGCTGCCGTACGTTTATCTGGGCTATTGGATCGAAGGCAGCCGGAAAATGGCTTACAAGGCCCGATTCAAACCGCTTGAGGGGCTTGTTGAAGGACGCTGGATCAACGTGTCGCAATAATATTGATTACATACACCACATTTTCGTTATCTGAAATAAATCCCCCCGGCTTCTGTTGCACTCTTATTTTGAGCGTCTATAATCCCCCCACGTTAACGGGATAATCAAATTCGTTAACAAACAACACTCAGGGCCGCATGGCTCATTTTCTTTCCGATTGGGAGGTCGTATTCACAATGAAACGCCGCGAATTTATCAAGGGTGCCGCATTGACCGGTGTCGCCACCGCAGCTGCCGCATCCAGCCTTGCCAAGCCCGCAATTGCGCAGGGCAAGCGCGAACTGAAGATGGTGACAACCTGGCCCAAGAATTTCCCGGGTCTGGGAACGGGCGCACAGCGCTTTGCCGATCGCGTTACCAACGCCACGGATGGCCGTCTCACCGTCAAGCTTTATGCCGCCGGTGAACTGGTGCCGCCGTTTGAGTCGTTCAGCGCCGTTTCCAGCGGCACCGCCGACATGTACCACGGCGCCGACTACTACTGGCAGGGCAAGTCCAAGGCCTACAACTTCTTCACTGCGGTTCCCTACGGCCTGACCGCCAACGAAAACGACGCCTGGCTGATGCACGGCGGCGGACAGGAGTTGTGGGACGAACTTGGCGCAGGTTTCGGCATCAAGCATCTTCCTGCTGGCAACACCGGCGTTCAGATGGGCGGCTGGTTCAACAAGGAAATCAACTCGCTTGAAGATTTCAAGGGCCTGAAAATCCGTATGCCCGGCCTTGGCGGCGAAGTCCTTCGTCGTATCGGCGCGGCCGCGGTCACCCTTCCTGGCGGCGAAATTTTCCCTGCCTTGCAGTCGGGCGCCATCGACGCCACCGAGTGGGTCGGTCCCTGGAACGATCTGGCCTTCGGTTTCTATAAGGTCACCAAATACTACTACTGGCCCGGCTTCCACGAGCCCGGCTCAACCCTTTCTGTCGGCATCAACAAGGGTGTTTGGGACGGCTTCAGCAAGTCCGATCAGGATCTGGTTACGTCCTGCGCCTATGCTGAAAACAACTACATGTACGCCGAGTTCAACGCCCGCAACGGTGACGCGCTCGACACGCTCCGCAACAAGCATGGCGTTGTTCTTAAGCAATTCCCCGATGAAGTCATGAAGGCGATCGGTGACGCTTCCGGTGTCGTGATGTCCGAGGTCGCCAAGACCGACGAGATTACCGGCAAGGTTTACAAGAGCTTCATCGACTTCCGCAAGAAGGCGCTCGGTTGGACCAGCTATGCAGAACGCGCCTATATGCAGGCTCGTCTGTTGCCGTTCAAATACAGCGATTAATAAAGAATCGCCTGTAACTGGGTCTGGCCCGCATCGAAAGGTGCGGGCCAATCCTTTTTAGTACCCTCCATCTGGCGTATTCTCGCTATACAGGTCCAGGCTCATCCGCCATACTGCGCCGCGCTTGAGCAAACGTACCAACTTCGTCTGGGGAGACTATCCTTGAACATCTTCGCGTCCCTGGCAAATGCCATCGACACGATAAATGACCGGATTGGCAAGATCACCGCATGGGCCGCTCTGGCCATGGTGATTATCCAGTTCGTCGTTGTCGTCATGCGCTATGTCTTTGGCATTGGCAGTATCATGATGCAGGAAACAATTATCTACCTGCATTCGATCCTCTTCCTTTTGGGCGGTGGGTATACGCTTCTTGTCAATGGACATGTCCGGGTCGATATTTTTTATCGAACCGCGAAAGTACGTTCAAAAGCATGGGTCGATTTTCTGGGAGTCACCTTCCTGATGCTCCCTGTCTGCATCCTGCTCTGGTGGGCATCCTGGCCGTATGTATCGAGTTCCTGGCGCGTTTTTGAGGGTTCGGTTGAAACAAGTGGAATTCCGGCTGTTTTCCTTTTGAAAACTGCCATCCTCGCATTTGTTTTCCTTATGGGGTTGCAGGCTGTTTCGGTTGCCCTGCGCGCCCTTTTTGTCATCCTCGGACAGCCTCGCAGGGATTGATACGGACATGATCAAAGATTTTCTCGATATCGGTATGTTCGCGACGGCCTGTTTGTTCCTTCTTGCCGGTTTTCCCGTTGCTTTCACTCTGGCTGGTACGGCGCTGATTTTCGCCGCCCTCGGTTTTTTCTTCGGTGTTTTCGACTTCTCCTTTTTTGGCGCCTTGCCCTCACGGGTTTTCGGCAATGCAATGTGGAACGAAGTCCTGCTTGCCGTTCCTCTGTTCGTCTTCATGGGAGTCATGCTTGAACGCTCCCGCGTCGCCGAGGAACTGCTGGACAGCATGGGAATGCTTTTTGGAACCATGCGCGGCGGATTGGGTATTTCTGTCGCCATTGTCGGCGCGCTGTTGGCTGCATCGACCGGGATTGTCGGCGCCACGGTTGTCACCATGGGCCTTCTTTCACTGCCAACCATGTTGAAACGCGGTTATTCGCCGTCACTGGCAAGCGGCACAATCTGTGCTGCGGGAACGCTTGGGCAGATCATTCCGCCCTCTATCGTTCTTGTTTTGCTCGGCGATCAGATTTCCAACGCCTACATCGACGCCCAACGCACCCTGGGTAACTGGTCGCCGGAACCTGTTTCCGTTGGCGACCTTTTCGCCGGCGCGCTTTTGCCCGGCCTCATGCTAGTGGGTATGTATATCCTCTATCAGTTTCTGGTTGCCTGGCTTAAACCGGAAGGGTCACCGGCCATTCCAGCTGAGGAAATAAACGCTGACGGTCTGTGGAAACGTATTTTGCACGCCCTTGTTCCACCGATTGTTCTGATTATTGCCGTTCTGGGATCGATTCTCTCCGGTATAGCAACGCCGACAGAAGCCGCCGCAGTCGGCGCAGTCGGCTCAATCCTGCTTGCCGGACTTCGCGTCAACGAAACGGAGGGGCGGCCAATCTATCTTGCAGGCCTTAGCCTTATCGTTCTCATCGTTCTGGCCAGAACAATGGATCTTCGTATCAGCCGCGATGAAATTCCCGCTTCCGACATGGTTGGTATCGTGATCGCGGTTATCGCCTGTCTCAGCCTTGCCTGGGGCTTGGTTTCCAGCGTCTTCAAGCTGATGGCGACAAAGGTGGAAGGCAGCGGCATACCGGTGATGAAGGAAGTCATGCGTTCGACCATGGAAATCTCGTCCATGGTTTTCGTCATCCTTATCGGCGCCTCGGTATTTTCCCTGGTTTTCCGTGGCTTGGGCGGCGACGATTTCGTCCACGAAATCCTGAGCGGCCTTCCTGGCGGCGCCTTCGGCGCCATGATCGCTGTGATGGCGGTCATGTTCATTCTTGGTTTCTTCCTGGATTTCATCGAAATCACATTTGTCGTCGTTCCGATCGTCGCGCCCGTGCTTCTCATGATGGACCTGAACCCGGTTTGGCTCGGCGTTATGATGGCGATGAACCTGCAAACATCTTTCCTGACGCCGCCCTTCGGGTTTGCCCTGTTCTATCTGCGTGGCGTCGCGCCGCCACAGGTTACGACAATGCACATTTACAAGGGCGTCGTACCCTTTGTGATCATCCAGATCATAGGTCTGATCATCCTGTCGCTGTTCCCTGAATTGGCAACGTGGCTGCCCAAGGTGATCTTCGGCTAAATTGGCCGTACAGAGGAAAATACAAAGGGCCGTCGATCATTGATCGGCGGCCCTTTTCTTGTTGATATCGCTGTCTGACAGGTCGTCTTGATGTAATAAAAAAGCGGAGCCTCGTGATCAAGGCCCCGCTTTCATGTCATGAAGTATTTCTTTTGTTCAGGAACGTATCCGTTGCACCAGCTTCCAGACGCCAGGAACCAGCAATGCGGCTAGGACAATCTTCAGAGCATCGCCCAAAAGGAAGGGAGCGACACCGACGGCGAAGGCCTTGTCGAGTCCCCCCGTAAAGGCGCTGAGCCACATGATGCCCATGGCGTAGATAACAGCCGTTCCGAGGAACATGGCCGCACCAGTCGAAACGACGTCGCGCCCCCATCCGCGTTCGGCCAGGAAACCAACCAGAGCGGCGGACAGAACAAAACCGACGAGATATCCCCCGGTCGGACCCATCATGTAGGCCAGTCCGATACCCCTTTCCGGTGTGCCGGAGAAGACGGGAAGGCCCAGCGCGCCCTGCGCCAGATAAAGCGTCAGTGTAGCCACGCCGAGGCGCCATCCGAACACCATGCCAATCATCATTACCGCAAAGGGTTGCATCGTCATCGGGACGGGCCAGAAAGGCACCTTCAGTTTCGCTGAAATGGTAAGCAGGATCGTCGCGACAACGGCAAGTGCTATCAGTCGAAGAATCCTGTTGGTGTCGGTCTTCGGCCACAAGGCGGAAATGAGCGTATTGTTGGTGGTAACAGTGTTCGTCATTGCTTGCTTCCCTCGAAATTTCTAGCCCGTTATCCAGTCGGGACAATGTGCGGCTTTCGTAGCAGGGGGCATGGATCAGGTAAAGCGGTTCGCGCTTGAAAATCCGCGTGGCGGCAACCGACCAGCACCCGCGCGCTTGCCCAACCATGGCAGAAGATCGGTTTCCGTTCGGGTCCTGTCACCGGTTTTCCAGCTCAGTCCATCGGCCAAACGGAAGGTTTTCACGTCGGCAAGCCCGCCATCCTTGTATTTTTGAAGGATAACGCCCCTTCCCCGTGACATTTCCGGGACCTCGTCCAGGGCGAAAACAAGAAGCTTTCTGTTATCCCCGATCACTGCAATGTGATCGGCATCATCGGCAACTTCCACGCAAGCGGAGGCCTCTTCGCCATCTGGAAGGTTGAGCGCGACCTTGCCGTTCTTTGTCTGGGCGATGATGTCATCTTCCTTGAGGACAAATCCCCTTCCGCTTTCAGAGGCGACAAGAAAGCGACGTCCGGGTTTCTGAATGAACATGGTTAGCGGCTCGTGGCCGTTGGTCATATCGATCATGAGGCGCAGGGGTTCGCCGTTGCCACGCCCGCCCGGCAACTTGTCGCATGAAACCGTATAAAAGCGCCCGTTGGTCGAGAAGATCAGAAGTTTGTCCGTCGTCTGCGCCTGAATGACAAAGCGCCCCCTGTCCCCTTCCTTGTACTTGATCGTCGACGGATCCGTCTGGTGCCCCTTGATCGCGCGAATCCAGCCCTTCTCGGAACAAACAATCGTAATGGGCTCACGCTCGATCATGGCCTCGACGGGCACGTCAACAACGTCAGGCGCCTCGCCGATTTCCGTCCGACGTTTTCCGATTTCGGTTTTCTTGCCGAACGCAGCCTTGATCTCGGCAATCTGTGTGGCGATTACCGACCACCGCTGCCCCTCATCCCCCAGAAGCGTTTTCAGATCCGCCTTCTCGGCGTTGAGCGAATCGTGCTCCTTGCGGATTTCGACTTCCTCAAGCTTGCGCAGCGAACGCAGGCGCATGTTCAGAATGGCCTCAGCCTGCATGTCCGTAAGCTTGAACGCGCGGATCAGCGAGGCTTTTGCATCATCCTCCTCACGAATGATGCGAATGACCTCGTCCAGATTGAGGTAGGCGATCAGGTATCCGCCAAGGACCTCCAGCCTCCGTTCGATCTTGTCGAGCCTGAACTCACTGCGGCGAACAAGAACTGTCTGTCGGTGGTCGAGGAATGCCTGAAGGACCTCGCGCAGGTTCATCACCCTTGGTGTGCGTTCTGCATCAAGGACATTCATGTTGAGCGTGAAACGCGATTCGAGGTCGGTTTGACGGAACAGTTGCTCCATCAGAACCTCTGGCTCGACCGTCCGGCTTTTGGGTTCAATGACAAGTCGGACATCAGTGGTCGATTCATCGCGAATATCGGCCAGAAGCGGCAGCTTTCTGGCGTTCAGAAGGTCGGCGATTCGCTCAACCAGCTTCGCCTTCTGAACCTGATAGGGGATTTCCGTAACAACGACCTGATAGAGCCCACGCCCCATCTGTTCGACCGTCCAGCGCGCCCGGACGCGGAAACTGCCACGCCCGGTCTTGTAAGCCTCAAGAATGTTTTCCGATGGTTCGACCAGAACTCCGCCTGTCGGGAAGTCGGGGCCGGTCACAAATTCGACCAGCTTCGCGATTGTCGCATTGGGGAACTTGATGAGATGGGTAAGCGCACCACAAATCTCATCAACGTTATGGGGCGGAATGTTGGTGGCCATGCCGACCGCAATACCCGTGGAACCGTTGGCCAGCAGATTGGGAAATGACGCGGGAAGGACAACGGGTTCCTCTTCCTCACCGTCGTAGGTGAACCTGAAATCGACGGCGTTTTCCTCAATGCCTTCAAGCAGGGATTCGGCAACCGTCGTCAGGCGGGATTCCGTGTATCGCATCGCCGCGGCGTTATCGCCGTCAACATTACCGAAATTCCCCTGCCCGTCGACCAATGGATAACGGACGGCGAAGTCCTGGGCCAGCCGGACCAGCGCATCGTACACGGCGACATCGCCATGGGGGTGATACTTGCCGATCACATCGCCAACGACACGGGCGCATTTTTTGTAGCCTGAACCGGGGTCCAGCTTCAGCTGCCTCATTGCGAACAGCAGCCTTCGGTGGACTGGCTTCAGGCCGTCCCGAACGTCCGGAAGCGAACGCGACATGATGGTTGAAAGGGCATAGGCCAGATAGCGCTCGCTCAGCGCATCGGCCAGACGTGCGTCCCGGATTTCCCCGGCGGGAGTGATCTCGTTCATTACAGTCCGTCAACGAAAAGAGGAATTAGATACCAGATATAGTAGCCATCTCTCTTATCCGGTCAACAAATCGTCCTCGTGCTGGCGGAAGATTGCGGTTATGAGGCGCAAAAACATGCCTTTCGAGAAAATACCCGCTCATGGCAAGTCCGGCGACGACCTCATCGGCGAGGATACCTTGCACGGAACGCCCCGAATCATCACCGGAGAGAAATCGGGGAAGAGTCAGCAGCTTGTTCTGGTACGGCTCACCCGCAGACAGGGATACCGCCCTTCCCGACTTCGGCGATACGAAAGCGAGTTCATCATTGCTGCCCGTTGCCGCACACACGGACAGGTCCAGGCCGTATCCCAGTTCCGAAAGCAGGCCGATCTCCCACTTGACGTAAAAAGCCGGCCAGTCGGGTTCACAGAGGTTTTTGAGAAGGACGACGAAGGCATCGAAAACGCCTTTGTGCACCTCACGCTCGGGCAAGGCGCTGTCGGCGACACAGGCAAGGGCCATCAGCCCCGATAAAGACAAGGGGTTGTCGAGGACTTCGGCCGAATAGGAGTGGATAATCTCACAGGTGAACGTTCCCAGATGTTCGGGAAGTCTCGCCCGCCAATCAACGCTGAGCAGATTGCCGACCTGGTAAAGCCCCCTTGCCTTTCGCCCCGACCCGCCACGGACCAAACCGGAATGACGGCCGTGTTCACGGGTCAGAAGCGATAAAATCAGCGAAGATTCACCGTGTTTGCGGGCCGAAAGGACGATGCCTTGGTCTGTCCATTCCATTTACCGCCACCTGCGTTCGTTAGCGCGCCATCAAGCTTTGAAGTCCAGGCCCCAGTACTTGTAACGCTCCGGATCGTCTTCCCATTTGTCACGGACTTTGACAAACAGGAAAAGGTGCACACGCCTTTCGAGGATTTCCTCAAGTTCGGCACGCGCCGCCGCGCCGAGTCCCTTGATCTGTTGGCCGCCCTTGCCGAGGATGATTCGTTTGTGTGAGTCACGCTCCACGTAAATGATCTGGTCGATCTTTACGCTTCCATCCTTTCGTTCTTCCCAGCTTTCAGTCTCGACCGTTGCGCGATAGGGCAATTCCTGACGCAGTTGCAGGTAGAGCTTTTCCCGCGTTATTTCGGCGGCCAGAAGGCGTTCAGGCATATCCGATATCTGATCCTCGGGGAACAACCAGTGCCCCTCGGGAACCTCAGCAGCAAGATAGGACAGAAGATCGTCGGTTCCCGTCCCGTCCAGGGCGGAAATCATGAATATCCTGTCAAAACATTCCTCTCCATCAAGAGAGGACGCAAGGCTCAGCAAGTCGGGCTTGTTCGCCGCATCCACCTTGTTGATAGCCGCAACGGCGCGTCGCCCTTGGGATTTTAGACCCTCAATGATCCTGCGCGTATCGTCACCCATCCCTTCCGCGGCATCAATGAGAAGAACGATCAGGTCAGCATCCCCCGCCCCCTGCCACGCCGCGGACACCATCGCCCTGTCCAAACGCCTGCGGGGGCTGAAAATTCCGGGCGTGTCGACGAAAATGACCTGACTTGCATCCTTGAGGCAGATGCCGAGAACGCGTGTGCGGGTTGTCTGAACCTTTGGGGAGACAATGGAAACCTTGGAACCGACCAGGCGATTCATAAGGGTCGATTTTCCGGCGTTGGGCGCCCCGAGAAGGGCAACGAACCCGGCTCTGGTCTGGTTGCTTGCTTCTTCAGGCATCGTCCTTGCTCCTGATCGCGTCCAGACACAGTCCGGCCGCTTCCTGTTCCGCGATTCGCTTGGAACCGCCTGTGCCTGTTACTGGCTCATAGCCGCTCACCGTTACACTGACGGTGAAAACAGGCGCATGCGGGGGGCCATCGCGGTCGACCTCGGCATATTCAGGCAACGGAATCCCCCGTCCCTGCGCCCATTCCTGCAGCGCCGTCTTGTTGTCCTTGGGCGGTGACGAGAACGCCTCCATCAGCGGCAGCCATTTTGCGGAAATAAATCGTGACGCAGCCTCAAGGCCGCCATCGAGGTAAATGGCCGCAATGACGGCTTCGCATGAATCCGCGACAAGCGACGCATTGTCGCGTCCTCCGGATTCCTCTTCTCCGCGCGCCATTACGATAAGCTCGCTCAACCCGATCGCCTCGGCGACCCTGTGCAAGGCGTCGCGGCTTACAAGCGCGGAATGCCGCCGCGCCAATGCGCCTTCCTGTTCCGTGGGGAAGCTGTTTACCAGAAGTTCCGCAATAACGAGCCCAAGAACGCGGTCGCCAAGAAACTCCAGCCGTTCGTTGGAATCAAGGCGCTCACCGGGGGCGGTCGCGACACTGGAATGGGTCAACGCCTGCTCCAACAGGGAAGCGTCGTCGAAGGTGTATTCAATTCGCTTCTCCAGCGCGCTTCTTTGCGCCTTGCTCAAGCCATCATCGGTCATTCCACTCATTCGATTCCCTGAAGGAAACGGGCGAAACGCGTCGCAAACGGCCATTTCCAGAATTCCCATATACGCGCGGTTCCATCCGTCGAAAACCAGATGAACTCGGCGCGACCGATGAAATTTTCGGCGGGGATAAAACCGACATGGTTAAGAACGCGACTATCCAGCGAGTTGTCGCGATTGTCCCCCATGGCAAAATAGTGCCCCGGCGGAACATGATAGACGTCCGTATTGTCGAGGTTCCCGTTATCCGAAGTTTCGATGATTTTGTGCGTTCTGCCACCCGGAAGGGTTTCGACGTACTGCGCATAGCGCTGGACGTACCCGGTGTTGTTGCGAACGACATAATCCTGCACACGGTTGCGGTGCACGGGCTCACCATTCAGATAAAGGATGCCGCCCTTGACCTGAATGGTATCGCCGGGAAGTCCAATAATCCGCTTGATGTAATCTATGCTGTCATCGCTGGGCAGCCGGAAGACTGCGACATCACCACGTTCGGGATGGCTTTCAAATACCCTGCCGTCGAACAAGGGAAGGCTGAAGGGCAGTGAAAAGCGGCTATAGCCATAGGAAAACTTTGAAACAAAAAGATAATCGCCAACCAGAAGCGTTGGAATCATCGAACCGGAAGGTATGTTGAATGGCTCGAAGGCAACCGTCCTGATACCTATGGCGACGAGGCCCGCGTAAACGATAATCCTGACATACTCGAAAACGCCGCCGTCTGACTTATTCTTACTCATTAGGTTTTCCATATAACAGGCTGTTAAACAAAGAAATTCGCCCGATCATTTCTGGCCATCCGGTATAGCGGATATCACGACCATCGCTTGGGCCAAAGGGAATTCATCCGTCAGACTGATGTCGAGTTGAGGATGCATGCCCTTGGGTGTCAACGATTTCAGCCGATCAAGCGCACCGCCGGTCAAAACCAGAAGCGGCTTTCCAGATTCATGGCTGACGACTCCGATATCCGACCAGAAAACGCCCCCTCTGAATCCGGTCCCCAGGGCTTTTGCGCAGGCTTCTTTCGCCGCATAGAACTTGGCCACTTCATTTGCGTAATGGGGGCGTTTTGCGGCCTTGCTCCGCTCCACATCGGTGCAGACTCTGGCGACGAAACGATCGCCAAAACGCTCCAGCGTCTTCTCGATCCTTCTGATGTCGCAAAGATCGATTCCAACCCCCAGGATCACAGGCTTCGAGCCTCGTCCATCAAACGGCGCATTTCACGGATCGATTCAGCAAGGCCGGTGAAAATTGCCTCTCCAACGAGGAAATGTCCGATGTTCAGCTCTGCAATCGTCGGAATTGCCGCAACAGGTTTGACGGTCGCGTAGGAAAGTCCATGTCCGGCATGACACTCAAGCCCGATTGACTGCGCGTGCGCCGCGGCCTCCACAATCCTTGTCAGTTCCCTTTCCCTGGCTTCCGCCGAAGCATCGCAATAGGAACCGGTGTGCAGTTCGACAACAGGCGCGCCAATTTCACGCGCGGCGTCCAACTGACGCCTGTCGGGCTCGATAAACAGCGAAACGCGGCATCCCGCCTCGGAAAGCGCCGCAACGTAGTCCTTCAACAAAAGCTTTGCCTTCGCCACATCCAGACCACCCTCGGTGGTGCGCTCCTCGCGCTTTTCCGGAACGAGGCATGTGGCATGCGGCTTGTGCCGGATCGCTATTTCAAGCATTTCCGCTGTTGCCGCCATTTCCAGGTTGAGCGGCAAGTCGATTTCCTCGGTCAGACGCAGGATGTCGCTGTCAGAAATGTGACGACGGTCCTCGCGCAAATGCGCCGTGATCCCGTCGGCGCCGGCCTCAGCCGCCATATGGGCCGAGCGCACCGGGTCTGGATGAGGCCCTCCCCGCGCATTGCGGATGGTGGCGACATGATCGATATTCACTCCAAGCCGGAGGGGGCTTTTCATACCTTGATCCTATAATCCGTCGTGGCGAAAGCTTTCCCGCCACCATATACGGGAAGACATAATGGCCACTATCCCCTCGCCCGTTCCACTGAATTGATGACCGGCATGGCCCGCAGGGCTGCGATAATGTTCGTGAGGTGTTTGAGGTCCTTCACTTCGACGTCGACGATCATGTCAAAGAACTCGCGGGTCCGGTTCGTCAGCTTGAGGTTGCTGATATTCCCGCCATTCTTGGCGATCACCATCGACAGGGACCCCAGACTGCCGGGTTCGTTGAGAACCGTTATATTGACGCGTCCGAGATGGAACTCCTGCTCATCACTTGACACATCCCAGGAGACATCGATCCATCGTTCGGGTTCGTCGGAAAACTTCTCAAGACTGTCGCAATCGATCGTGTGGATGGTTACGCCCTTGCCGGTCATGATGATCCCGACGATCCTGTCGCCGGGCAAGGGGTGACAACACCCGGCGAAATGTACGGCCATCCCCGGAATCAGCCCTCTTATGGGAACGGCGCCGCCTTTATCGTCTTGCTTGCTTTGTTTACGCGCCTTCGTGATGGAAACGACATTGGCGTCCTTCGGCTTGTTACGCTCCTTCAGCCCAGGGAATACTGCCTCCAGCACCTCGCGCGGCGTATGCGTGCCAATCGCCACCTCGGCGCAAAGATCCTCCGCTGTCGGCGTCTGCATGGACTTCAGCGCAGGCTCCACCGCCTTTTCCGTATATTCATAGCCTTCCTGACGGAAGGCCCTTTGCAGGATTGCCTTGCCGAGAGAGGCGTATTCAGCCCTCTGCTGAAGTCGGACGAACCGACGGATGCGGGCGCGCGCCTTTCCTGTGACGACAAAGCGTTCCCATGTCGGAGAAGGCGTCTGGGCCTTCGACGTGATGATATCGACCTGATCGCCGTTTTTCAGTTGCGTGCGCAGCGGAACGATACGGCCGTTGATTTTTGACCCCACGCAGGTATCGCCGACTTCTGAATGGACCGCGTAGGCGAAATCGACCGGCGTTGCGCCTCTGGGCAGGTTGATCAGATCGCCGCGCGGGCTGAAGCAGAAAACCTGGTCCTGGAACATCTCCAGCTTTGTGTGTTCCAGAAATT
>JAPHTL010000155.1 GCA_026193355.1 Rhodospirillales bacterium | reverse complement strand
TCGACACAGGAACTGATGATCATCGCCGCAGCCCGCGAAATCCGTGACGGCGAGGTCGTGTTCGTCGGCATGCGCCTGCCGATCATGGCATTCGGCGTGGCGCGGTTGACCCATGCGCCCAATGCCGTTGGCCTTTTCGAATGCGGGCTGGTGCGTAACGAGCCAGCGGCCGACATGCTCTACACCATGGGCGACCCACCCAATCAGGAAGGGGCCGCCTGGGCGGCGGGGCTGATTCAGGTGATGGGCCAGCTTCAGGGCGGGCATGTGGACGCCGGGTTCATCGGCGGGGCCGAGATCGACAGGTTTGGCAACATCAACACCTCCTATATCGGCGACTTCAACAATCCAACGGTCAAATTGCCGGGGTCGGGCGGCGCAGCCGACATCGCCGCCATGGCGAAACGGCTGCTGGCGATCATGAACCACGAAAGCCACCGGCTTGTCGAAAAGGTCAGCTACGTCACCTCGCCGGGATTTCTTGATGGCGGCGACAGCCGTTCGAGGGCTGGACTGGGCGGGGGACCGGCGACGGTCATCACGGATCGGGCGATCCTGCGGCCCCATGGTCCAGACAACGAACTGCATCTGGCCTCGGTTCATCCCGGACACAGCGTCGAGGAAATCCGCGCCAACACAGGGTGGGACCTTGGCGTAATTCCCGGCATATCGGAAACACCACCACCGAATGCAGCGGAACTTGCTGCTTTGCACAAGATCGACAAGGAGGGGTTCTGGCGCTGACGTTCGTCCGGCGGATAAACAAGTACTGGCGTACCGATTAAATTTCTCATAGGATTACTAGGGGCTTTATCGCGCCCGATCGCTCAGGCAAAGACCAGTCAAGCACCCTGACCTACATACCCGGGTGTGAAGGAAGAGCGGAGAGGCGGCGAAAAACCGGCCGAAAACCGGCCACACACTACAGGGAGACGACCATGAGCAAGAGCAACACAACCCGCCGTCGGTTTCTGACCGGCGCCGCCGCAACCGTCGGCGCCGCTGCAGCAACGAGCTTCATCCCCACCCGTTTCGCCATTGCCGCCAAGGCGCCGGTGCGGGTCGGTATCCTTTTGCCGTATTCGGGCACCTACGCCATGCTCGGCAATTCAATAACCGACGCCATGAAGCTGCGCATCGCGCAGGCTGGCGGCGTCATGGGTGGCCGCGCGGTCGAATATATCGCCATCGATTCCGAAATGTCGGTTCCGAAAGCCGCGCAGAACGCCAACAAGCTTATCAGCAAGGAAAATGTCGATTTTCTGGTCGGCCCCGTCCATTCGGGCATCGCCGCCGTGATGGCCAAGATCGTCGGACAACGCAAGACGCCGATCATGATCGTCCCGAACGCCGGTTCGAACGACGTTACCGGCGGTCTGTGCGCGCCGAATATTTTCCGCACCTCGTTCAGCAACTGGCAGGCGGCCTATCCCGGCGGCACCCTTATGGCCAAAGAAGGCCACAAGACCTGCGCCACCATTTCGTGGAAATACGGCGCTGGCATCCAGATGATGGCGGCGGGACGTGAAAGTTTCGCCAAGGCTGGCGGAAAATCGGTCAAGGACATCCTTCTGCCCTTCCCGAATGTGGAATTCCAGGCCCACCTTTCCGAGATCGCCGAACTGAAACCCGATGCCGTTTTCGCCTTCTTCTCGGGTGGCGGTGCGACGAAATTCCTCAAGGATTATGCTGCTGCGGGCCTCAAGGATAAAATCCCCCTCTATGGTCCGGGCTTCCTGACCGAAGGCGTCGAGAAAGCCGCCGGTGCGGCTGCGGAAGGGATCAAGACGACCCTTCACTATGCGTCGAACCTGGACAATCCGGCCAACAAGGCGTTCAGGGCGGCCTACAAGACATCCACCGGCAACGACGCCAACGTGTTCTCGGTACAGGGCTACGATGCAGGTTCGCTGATGCTGCAAGCGATGGCCGCCGTCAACGGCGACACCGGCGCAACCGCCGATATTATCGCATCGATGGAAGGTTCCGTGTTCCTCGACAGCCCGCGCGGCGTGTGGCGCATGTCCAAGGCCCACAATCCGATCCAGGACATCTATGTCCGTCAGGTCGCGGGCGGCGAACAGAAGCTGCTCGGTGTTGCGGCGCCGGCCCTTGAGGATCCGGCCACCGGCTGCAAGGCGGGATAAGCAATCCCGCAGGCAACAAAGGACCCCGGCGCCTTGCACAGGGCGTCGGGGTCATCCTTTCACGGCGTAAAAATGCCCAGGCATAATTTTCCATGGATCTGACATCCTTCCTCATACAGACCATGAATGGTGTTCAGTACGGCTTTCTGCTGTTTCTGGTGGCCAGCGGCCTGACCCTCGTTTTCGGCATCATGGGCATCATCAATCTTGCCCATGGCGCTTTTTACATGTTCGGCGCCTATCTGGTGTTCTGGCTGACAAACGTGTCGGGCAACCTGTTTCTGGGGATTTTGCTCGGCCTGCCGGTGATGCTGGTGATTGGCTTCGTGATCGAACGCTTCGCCATTTCATTTCTTTATAACCGCGACCACCTTTATCAGGTCCTTCTGACCTACGGCCTTATTCTGATACTCAATGAATTACAGAAAATCCTGTGGGGCAGCGATTTTTATTCCGTTCCCATCCCGGACATTCTCAAGGGTTCATTCCCGCTGACAGAAAACCAGGATTACCCCGTCTATCGGCTGTTCATCTCGTTCGTCTGCGCGCTTGTCGCCTTGGGCATGTACGGCCTGATCAGCCGAACAAAACTGGGCATGATGATCCGGGCGGGAGCATCGGATCGCGAAATGGCGCAGACACTGGGCATCGACATCGGCAGGGTTTTCGCCATCGTTTTCAGTTTCGGTGCGGCGCTGGCCGCCTTCGCCGGGATGATCGACGCGCCGGTCAGTTCCGTTTATCCGGGCATGGGGGATCAAATCCTGATTGTCTCGTTCGTGGTCGTGGTGATCGGCGGCATCGGGTCGATCAAGGGAGCGTTCATCGGCGCCATGCTGATCGGGCTTGCCGATACGTTCGGAAAGGTTCTGATGCCCGATCTCGCCTCCATGGCGGTCTACGGCACCATGGCCCTGATCCTGATGTGGCGGCCCCAGGGCCTGTTCGGGAGGGCATGACCGGACATGTCACGTGTTTTTGCAAACCCGACAAACCTGTTCCTCCTGACGGCCCTGGCCATGCTCGCCGCCTTTCCGTGGTTCGGCGAAAGCTTCTATGTCGGCCTCGTTGTCCGGATCATGATCCTCGGCATTCTGGCCATGAGCCTTGACCTGCTGATCGGCTATACGGGGCTGGTCAGTTTCGGCCACGCCGCATTTTTTGGGCTGGCGGGGTATCTGCTGGCGATCGTCACGCCCGAAACCGGGCCTGTCTCCATCTGGTACGCCTTGCCGGTCTGTCTTGGCGGGGCAGCATTGGCGGCGCTTGTCATCGGCTGGTTCTCGGTCAGGACATCGGGCATCTATTTCATCATGATCACCCTGGCCTTCGCCCAGATGCTCTATTATTTCTTCAACGAGAACATGGAGCTTGGCGGATCTGACGGCATCTTTATTTTCTACAAACCCTCAGTCGCCATCGGCGATTTCCAGATCCTCGACCTCGGCGATCACACGACCTTCTATTATTTCGTTCTTGTCAGCCTCATTCTTGTCTATGCCCTCCTCAGGGTCATTCTGAATGCGCCGTTCGGACAGGTTCTTCGCGGCATCAAGATCAACGAAGCGCGAACACAGGCGCTCGGCTTCTCGACGTTCCGCTACAAGCTGGCCAGCTTCGTCATCGCCGGAACGATCGGCGGCTACGCCGGTTTCCTTGAGGCCACGCACAACGGCATCATGAGTCCGGATTTTCTGGGGTGGCACAAATCCGGTTCGATCATGATGATCGTCATTCTTGGCGGTATCGGAACCCTGTGGGGCGCCGTCGTCGGCGCCTTCGCCATGGTCTTTTTGCAGGACTGGTTCCAGGAGCTGACCACACACTGGCTTCTGCTCATGGGCGGCTTCGTTATCTTCGTCGTCCTGTTCCTGCCACGCGGCATCGCGGGACTTGTTGAATCCTTCTCGGCCTTCCTGACACGAGCGGTCAGTCGCGCCTCCGACAAGGATGCGCCGTGATGACCAGCATCCTGCAAATCAAGGACCTGTCGAAAAACTTTGGTGGACTGGCGGCCGTCGACGCCGTCACCCTGAATTTTGAAGAAGGCCGGGTCCACGCCATCATCGGGCCAAACGGCGCGGGAAAGACCACCCTGATCAATCTGCTGTCCGGCGACCACAAGCCAAGTGCGGGGCGCATCCTGTTCAAGGGAAAGGACATCACCACAAAGCCCCCCGAAGCGATCTCGCAACTGGGCATCGGGCGAAGCTACCAGAAAACAAACATCTTCCCCTCGCTGTCGTGCCTGCAAAACTGCTGGCTGGCGGCGCAGTCGCGGCTTCGTTCATCCATGCGTTTTTTCCGCCCCGCAGAAGCCTATGACGATGTTCGATCACGGGCGGAGCTGGCGCTCGAAATGTGCGGCCTGACCGGGCGACGCGACACCATCGCATCGGAGATGAGCTACGGCGAACAGCGCCAGCTTGAAATCGGCATGATGCTGGCGACGGAACCGGAGGTTCTTCTTCTGGACGAACCGCTGGCCGGAATGGGAACCGAGGAAGCAACGCAGGTCATATCCCTGCTCCGCACCCTTGCGCAGTCCCATACCCTAATTCTCATCGAGCACGACATGGATGCTGTTTTCGCGGTTGCCGAGATGCTGACCGTGATGGTCAACGGTCAGGTTCTGGAAACGGGAACACCGGACCAGATCCGCGCCAGCAAGGCCGTCCGCGAAGCGTATCTCGGCGAGGATATGGAGGAAATGACGCCATGAGCGGCAAACCGTTCCTCCAGGCATCTGGCCTTCACACATTCTATGGCCCCAGCCACATCCTGCACGGCATCAACCTGACCGTGCACGAAGGCGAGGCGATCAGCCTCATGGGCCGTAACGGCATGGGGAAGACGACGACGATCCGTTCCATCTTTGGCCTGACGCCGCCACGCGAAGGGACGGTGATGATCGATGGCGCGAATTCCGCCGGTTATCCGCCCCAGAACATTGCCCGGCGCGGCCTTGCGCTGGTCCCCGAGGGGCGCGGCATTTTCCCCAACCTGAGCGTCCGCGAAAACCTTGTAATGTCGGCCCGCCCGGGGCCCGACGGGCAAATGGACTGGACGTTCAATCGCATCATGGAGCTTTTCCCCCGGCTGTCCGAACGTCTCGGAAACATGGGAAACCAGCTTTCGGGCGGCGAACAACAGATGCTGTCGATCGGACGGGCGTTGATGACCAACCCCCGCCTTCTCGTCCTCGACGAAGCGACCGAGGGTCTGGCGCCGTTGATTCGCAAGGAAATCTGGTCTGTCATCCGGACCATCAAGGAAGCAGGCGTCGCCACCTTGCTGGTCGACAAGGACGTCAAGTCACTGCTGTCGGTCTGTGATCGCTGCGTGATTATCGAAAAAGGCTGCGTCGTTTACGACAACACGGCGTCGCACATGGCGGACCATCCCGACATCCACGTTCGATACCTTGGGGTCTGATGAAAGATGGGGACCGCCTACTTCGGCGGTTCCTTGATGAATTCGATTTCACCACCCGGCAGCAGGTAAAGAACCAGCGCACGGCCGCTGCTGACCGTCGGATGATGGGCCGATCCCGGCTCATAGACCTTCCAGCCCTCTCCCTTGCCATCGAACCTGGCCGCATGGGTCATCGGCATGATCATGCAGACTTCACCGTTTGGATGGCGATGATAGGGACCGACGATATCGGTCAGATCGACAACATCGACGCTGAAATTCGACGTGGCGGGTGAAGGCTCAAGCACACGGCCAAAACGCCGTCCCTCTCCGCCCTGGGTGCACATCCAGCCGTCCTCGACGCCCTTGTGGCAGGCGGCCTCGATCGCCTTGAAATCATCGCCCTTGGGCGGAAACAGGTGGTCCAGTTCGTCACCGAGCGCCGGAACAAGAGCCTTTCCGGCCACAGCGTCCGTGATCGTTTTGATCAGTATTCCGAATTGCTCGATATTCATGGCTGACTCCCTGTGGTTTGCTTACCCCACCCATCCGTTCCATTCTGCGTCCAAAACCCATCAGCGCCCTTGAAACCATTATACGCGCTGAACGGTATTGGGGAACGGGAATCGTCACCCGTCACCATCACCCCCCGACACAGGAGAGAAATCATTTATTTTGGTATTGTGGTACGGGTTTACGGTAATTATGATGATTGAAGATTGTTCGGAACCCAAACAATAATAATCGAACGATTATTGATCGCCGAAACCGGCGACTGCGCCAGGGAGGAAGCCAGCAATGAAATCAAGCCTTGCGGAAGGTGTCTCGAAGACAGCGAAGATCAACGTAGATGAGCCGCGTACCATCGGCTTTCTGGGCGAGGACCTGCGCGTCTATGCCACGCCGGAACTGGTGCGGGACATCGAGATGACCTGCCGGGATCTTTTGCTCGAACATTCCGATGACGGGGAAGATTCCGTCGGAACCCTCGTCAACGTGGCCCATATGGCGGCGACGCCGATCGGCAACTGGGTGGAAATCACGGCAACCATCAGCAAGACCGAGGGCCCCCTCGTCACCTTTGACATAAGCGCGCGGGACGCGCTTGATCAGGTTGCCAAGGGTACCCATCAAAGGTTTGCTGTGCCGGTGAGCAAGCTGGAAGGCAAGCTCAGGGACAAGGCGGCGAAGCTGGCCGGGAAATGACCGGCGGGATTATATCGCGAACGTTTGCGATCGATGAGAGGTAAGTTATGGGTTCTAAGGGCCAGACGGTCAAAAAGGTTCCCATCTACTGCTACAACTGTGTCGCGGGACCAGACCTCGCGACGGTAAAGGTTGTTGATGGAGTCGCCACCGAGATTGAAGGCAATTTTCGCTCGGCCCCCGACACGCCATCCTGCGGCAAGGTCTGCGTCAAGGCCTTCGGCCTGATCCAGAAAGCTTACAATCCCAATCGGGTCCTTACCCCGATGAAGCGCACCAATCCGAAAAAGGGCCGGGATCAGGACCCTGGTTTCGTTCCCATAAGCTGGGACGAAGCCCTTGATCTGGTGGCCGACAAGATCACCGAAGCGGTGGGGCGCGGCCCGCGCGATCAGGCCGGATATCCACGCATCGCCTGTTCCTTCGGCGGCGGCGGCACCCCGACATATTACATGGGCACCCTGCCCGCCTACCTGTCCACGCTCGGCCCCATCGATTTCAGTTTTGGCTCGGGTCAGGGCGTGAAGTGCTATCACTCCGAGCATCTTTACGGCGAATTCTGGCATCGCGCCTTCACCGTAGCGCCCGACACGCCACTCAGCGATTACGTGTTGTCTTTCGGCTACAACGTCGATGCCTCGGGCGGCGTCTGCGGCGTCCAGCGCCATGCCGAGGCGAGGGCGCGCGGCGCAAAACGGGTGCAGATCGAGCCACATATGTCGGTCAGCGCCGCCACGGCCAGCGAATGGGTTCCCATCCGCCCGAAGACGGACCCCGCCTTCATGGCCGGCATCATCCACGTACTGCTGCACGAACAACGCGAGCGCCTCGACCATCCGTTCCTCAAGAACCATACCAGTTCGCCTTATCTCGTTGCCCCGCACGGCTTTTTCCTGCGCGACCCCGAAACACGCAAACCCCTGATCTGGGATCTCAGGACAAAGCGGGCGGTTCCCTTCGACACCCCGGACACCGACCCCGCAATCGAGGGCGAATTCAAGGCCGAAGGCATCGAAGTCGGTGCCGACAAGGACCTGTGGGAACACGAAGAAATCAGGGTCAGGCCGTCCTTTCAGCACCTGATCAACCATATGGAACCCTACACGCCGCTTTGGGCCGGTCGGATCTGCGACGTTCACCACAAGGTGATTCGACGCATCGCGCTGGAATTCCTCGACCATGCCCGCGTAGGCGAAACCATCGAGATTGAAGGCCGCACCCTGCCCTACCGTCCTGTCGCCATTGCGCTTGGCAAGACGGTCAACAGCGGCTGGGGCGGGTTTGACTGCTGCTGGGCGCGCACCTTGCTCGCCTGTCTGGTCGGCGCGCTGGAGGTTCCGGGC
>JAPHTL010000251.1 GCA_026193355.1 Rhodospirillales bacterium | reverse complement strand
CGGCGCGGCTGGATTCCAATCATTCTGTTCGTGCTGCTCTACAAGTTCGGTGACGCCGTTCTGTCTGTGATGAAGGTGCCCTTTTTTCTGGAGATCGGTTTTACGAAGACCGAAATTGCCGAGGTCGCCAAGGTTTTCGGCGTCGCCGCCATCGTCGCGGGCGGGTTTCTTGGCGGTCTTGTGCTGGCGTGGCTCGGCATCATGCGCGGCCTGCTGGTCTGTGGCGTGCTGATGGCGGCGTCCAATCTGATATTCATCGCCCAGGCCCAGGCCGGGGCGAGCGTGCCGATGCTGGTCGTCACCATCGCGGTGGAAAACATCACCACAGGCATGGGTACGACGGCTTTCGTCGCCTATCTCTCCGCGCTGTGCAATGTCGCCTATACGGCGACGCAATACGCGTTGCTGACCTCGCTGATGGCATTCTCGCGTACGGTGATGAGTTCTGGCGCGGGGTGGCTGGCCGATCAGGTCGACTGGACATCGTTTTTTATCATATCGACACTGGCCGCCCTGCCCGGTCTGGTTCTGCTTGTATGGATGATCAGGCGTTATCCGCCGCCGCGTACCGACGACGGCTGAGCTTCACCGTTTTTTCATTCGCCTGATCGAATGCAAAGCGGCATCCTTGAAGCGTCCAGATGAGTACAACATCGAATGATGGAGTCGATCATGCGTATTGGTGTCCCCACGGAAATCAAGGTCCACGAATACAGGGTCGGCATGGTGCCGGGCAGCGTGCGCGAAATGGTGCACAACGGACATTCTGTTGTGGTGCAAAGCGGCGCAGGAAACGGAATCGGCTGTGGTGACGAGGAATACCGGGCGGCTGGCGCCGAAATAGCCCCGGATGCGGCGGCTGTTTTTGCCACTGCCGACATGATCGTCAAGGTGAAGGAGCCGCAGGCGGCGGAATATGGTCTGTTGCGCGAAGGGCAGGTGTTGTTCACCTACCTGCATCTGGCCCCGGATCGCGCCCAGACCGAAGCCCTGATCAACAGCGGCGTGACGGCCATTGCCTATGAGACCGTAACCGATGCACACGGCGGCCTTCCTCTTCTTGCGCCGATGAGTGAGGTCGCCGGCCGCATGGCGGTGCAGGTCGCGGCGCATAATCTGGAAAAGGAACAGGGCGGCGCGGGCATCCTTCTGGGCGGGGTTCCAGGTGTCGAGGCGGCCAATGTTGTCGTCATCGGTGGTGGCGTGGTGGGAACAAATGCCGCGCGCATCGCCATGGGGATGGAGGCGCGCGTTACGGTGATCGACAAGAACCTGCGGCGGCTCAATGAACTGGACATGCAATTCGGCCCGGCGCTCAACACTATCTTTTCGACCGTGGACAATCTGGAGCGTTATGTCGCCGCCGCCGATGTGGTGGTTGGTGCGGTGCTGGTTCCCGGCGCCGCCGCCCCGAAACTGGTCACAGAGGATATGGTGCGTTCCATGCGCAACGGTTCGGTTGTCGTCGATGTCGCCATCGACCAGGGCGGTTCCTTCGCCACCAGCCGCCCGACGACCCACGCCAGTCCCACCTATGTGGAGCACGGCGTCATCCATTACTGCGTCACCAACATGCCGGGCGCGGTGGCGCGGACGTCGGCCTTCGCGCTCAACAACGCCACCCTGCCCTTCATGCGGTCCCTGGCCAACAAGGGGGCCGTTCACGCGATGCGCGACGACCCCCATCTGATGGCGGGCCTCAACGTCCATGGCGGCCGGGTGACCCATGCCGCGGTGGCGGAAGCACTGGGTATCGACCTTCTGCCCGTGCTGGAATCGCTCCAAAAAGGTTGATCCCCGCATTGTGCGGTGCAATAAAGGCGCGCTTTATCACAATCGACCGGAAGTGAATAACACCTCATGGATATCACCAAGATTCCGACGGGCAAGAACCCGCCCTATGACCTCAACGTCATCATCGAAATCCCCCAGGGTGGGACGCCGGTGAAATACGAGCTCGACAAGGCGTCCGGCGCCATGTTTGTCGACCGTTTCCTGCATACGGCGATGTACTACCCCTTCAACTACGGGTTCATTCCGCACACCCTTTCCGATGATGGCGATCCGGTGGACGCCGCCGTGGTCGGTCGTATTGCGGTGGCCCCGGGGTGTGTCATCCGTTCCCGGCCCATTGGCGTTCTTCTGATGGAGGACGAAAGCGGTCAGGACGAAAAGCTTCTGTGCGTCCCGGTGGACGACCTTCATCCCTACTATACGGACGTGTCTTCCTATCGCGACCTTCCACGCGTGATGATCGATCAGTTCGCCCACTTCTTCGGCCATTACAAGGATCTGGAGCATGGCAAGTGGGTGCAGGTCAAACGCTGGGGCGAGGCCGAGGAAGCCATGGAACTTCTGCGCGCCGGCATGGAACGCGCCCAGAACGAAAAGGACGGCGGCAAGCCCTAGGTCCGGGTTTTTACCGCCTCTTGACGGTTGCGCTGGTAACAACCAGCTAAATCGGGAATCATGGTTTCGTAGATGAAGCCATTTCCGAACAGACGGGGAGACGGATGATGAAACGCGGATTGTTGATTGGTGCAGGCGTCGTGATCGTTGCGATCGCGGGGGCGGCGTACTTCCTCTTTTCCTCCCTCGACGGTCTGGTGAAGACGGCGGTCGAGAAGGGTGGATCCGAGGTCACGCGGGTAGCGGTAAGCCTCAATTCGGCCGAGATCGGCCTGACCGAGGGAACCGGTATGCTGAGTGGGCTTACGGTTGGGAACCCGTCCGGCTTCAAGACCGACAACGCCTTCAGCCTGGGACAGGTCAGCGTCAAGATCGACACTGCCACGATCACATCCGATCCGGTGGTTATCAAGGAGGTGGTGATTGCCGCCCCCCAGGTGACCTACGAACTTGGCGCTTCTGGCAGCAACATTGACGCCATCAAGAAAAACGTCGAGGCCTTCGCTGCCGCGCATGGCGGCGGGCAGAAAAGCGCCTCGTCCGGCGAGGGGCCGAAGATCATCATCGAGAACCTCTATATCCGGGATGGAAAGGTCAAGATCAGCGCCGTGCCGCTGGGCGGCAAGACGATGGACGCCGCACTGCCGAACATCCACCTCAAGGACATTGGCAAGGAAAGCAAGGGTGCGACGCCCTCCGAGATTGCCGAAAAGGTGATTGCCGCCCTGACCAGCAGCACGGGCAGCCTGAT
>JAPHTL010000139.1 GCA_026193355.1 Rhodospirillales bacterium | reverse complement strand
GAATGGTCGATCTTCAACGTTTTTTGCCCAACGCTGTCGAGCGCAGCGGCGGGCATCAGCGCCCCGGTCGGACAGGCCTGCACACATTCGCCGCAGGCGACGCAGGTGCTGTCCCCCATCGGGTCGGCCATATCGAAAACGATGCGCGCCCCCGCCCCGCGCCCGGCCATGCCGATGACGTCGTTGCCCTGAACCTCACGGCAGGCGCGGACGCAGTTTGTGCAATGGATGCAGGCATCCAGGTGCACGGCAATCGCCGGATGGCTCTGATCAGGCCATGGGGTTTCGGTGTGCGGCAGGCGCGTTTCTGTAACGCCAACGGCCTCGGCCATCTTCCACAGGCGACTGTCGGGATCGTGGGAGCGATCACGTGCGGGCTGTTCGGAAAGCAGCATTTCCATGACCATTTTCCGCGCCTTCACGGCGCGCGAGGAAAAGGCGTAGGCGTTCATCCCTTCACTCGGCATGCGACGGCAGCTGGGGGCGAGGGTCCGTTCGCCTTCAACCTCAACCACACACAGGCGGCAACTGCCATCGGGACGATAGTGCGCGTTGACGCCCGAGCACATGTTGGGAATCGTGATGCCATTGCGTGTGGCGGCGCGGCGGATGGTTTCGCCTGGCAGCGCGTCGATGGCCTGTCCGTCGAGGATGAATCGGATGGTGTCTTTCCCGTTCATGATCCGCCCTTCCCGAAATGATCCAGCACCGAAAGAACCGGATTTGGCGCCGCCTGCCCAAGCCCGCAGATGGAGGCGTCGCGCATGGCCGAGGCCAGTTCGCGGATCAGGCCCTCGTTTGCGGCGGGATTCTCAAGCAACCCCTTCATCCGGTCGCATCCGATACGGCATGGGGTGCACTGGCCGCAACTTTCATCGGCGAAGAAGGCGATCAGGTCGCGCGCCGTTTCCAAAGGATCATCATGCTGCGACAAAACAACGACAGCGCCCGATCCGACCATGCAGCCAACATCATCAAACGCGCCGAAGTCCAGCGGCCGGTCGGCGAAGGACGCTGGCAGGATGCCACCCGATGCGCCGCCCGGCAGGAAAGACATCAGTTGATGGCCCTTCGCCATTCCACCGCAATATTCTTCGATCAGCGCGCTGAGGGAAATGCCAGCAGGGGCTTCCTTGACGCCGGGGTTTGCGACGCGGCCCGAGACGGAGTAAAGGCGCAGCCCCTTCGCCCCGTTCACGCCCTGCATGGCAAAACGGTCGGGGCCTTCGGTCAGAATTTGGGGAACCCAGTAGAGGGTTTCGACGTTGTTGACCAGCGTGGGCAGGCCAAACAGGCCGACTTGCGCGGGGAATGGCGGCTTGTTGCGCGGTTGGCCGCGCTTGCCCTCCAGGCTTTCCAGCAGCGCCGTTTCCTCGCCGCAGATATAGGCGCCCGCGCCGCGCCGCAGGTGAATGGTGATGCCGCCGGTCAGCTCGGCGCCTTCAAGCCGCGTGATTTCCTTTTGCAGGATGGCGCGGACGGCGGCGTATTCGTCACGCAAATAGATGTAGAGGCTTTCCGCCCCAACCGCCCAGGCGGCGATCAGCGCCCCTTCCAGCACACGGTGGGGCGTGGCTTCCAGACAATAGCGGTCCTTGAAGGTTCCGGGTTCGCCTTCATCCGCATTAACCACCATGACCCGTGGCCTTGGCGCATCAAGCATGAAGCGCCACTTGCGCGCGGCGGAGAAGCCCGCCCCGCCCATGCCCCGAAGACCGGATGCCTCGACCGCGTCAATCACTGCATCGGGGCGCACCGAACGATCCAGACAACGTCGCCACTGGCTATAATCAAGGCGGCCGTCATAACCGGGAAGGAAGGGCGCGGTATCACCACCATCGACGGCGGCGGCGACCTTTTCCACATCCGCCTCGCCAATCTGGTTTCCACCGACCGCCACCGCAGGCGCGCGATCGCAACCGCCCATGCAGGGTGCGGCGACAACATCGGCCTTGCCGTCCAGCGCCCTTTCAAGATCGGCGCGAAGGTTTTCCGCCCCTTTCATGCGACAGGCCAGGTTGCCGCAGACCCGCACCACGGTGCGTGGCGGCGGGACCTCGCCTTCCTTCACCACACGGAAGCTGTGATAGAAGGTAGCTACTTCATAGACCTCAACCTGCGACAGTTTCATCGCCTCGGCCAGCGCCGCCATGTGGGGCGCGGACAGGTGTCCGTAGGCGTCGTTGAGGCGGTGCAGGTTTTCGATCAGATGATCACGGGAAAGGGGGGCATCCCCAAGGATACGAAAGATATCAGCGCGTGCCTCGTCCCGGACCTGACGGCCCTTGGTGTGCGGTGAAGCGGCGCGACGTTTCTCACCCTTTTTAATCATGTTTCCGTGAACCTCGGTTTTCGTCGTTCCAGAAAAGCGGCGATCCCTTCGCCCGCCTCTTCGGCATGAACGGAGTCGACAAAGGCGTCCGTCTCGATGGCAAGCTGCGCCGAAAACGTCGTACTGTATCCGGCTTCCAACAGGCGCTTGGCCCGCGCCATCGCCTCGGGCGGTCCCTCGGCCAGCTTCGTCGCCCAATCCTTCGCTTCGGCGAACGCTGCACCCGGTTCGACGACACGGTTGACGACACCAAGGGCATAAAGCCTGTCCGCCCCAATTCTACCCCCTCCGAATACCAGTTCGGAAGCCATCTGATGAGGCAGCGCACGGGGAAGGAATACAGTGGCCCCGCCGTCGGGCGTGAGGCCGACCTTGATATAGGCCATGACAAAAACGGCATCGCGGGCAGCGACCACAAGATCGCAGGCCAGCGCCAGCGAAAACCCCGCCCCGGCGGCAGCCCCCTCGACCGCAGCGATCACCGGGCGCGGACAGGTTCGGATGG
>JAPHTL010000269.1 GCA_026193355.1 Rhodospirillales bacterium | reverse complement strand
CCGTCACGGACCTTCTCGGCCACATCGTCCAGATCGACATTGCGGCCCAGCGCCGCCGCGCGGCCCAGACCAAGCGCCGTGCCCGAGGGCGCATCCACCTTGTGCCGATGGTGCATCTCGACGATCTCGATATCGAAATCCTCGTCCAGCGTTTCGGCGACCTTGCGGGTCAGCGCGAACAAAAGGTTCACCCCGACGGAAAAGTTTGGCGCCTTGATCACGGCGGTCTTTTTCGCGGCAGCCTCAAGCGCGGCAAGCTGAACCTCGCCCAGACCCGTGGTGCCGACGACAAGAATGGTTCCGTTCGCCGCCGCAAGTTCCGCGTGGCCCCGGGTCGCTGTGGGAAGTGTGAAATCGATGATGGCGTCGGAGGCGGCGAACAAGGCGGCGGCGTCATCGGTGACCACAACACCCAGACCCGGCACCCCGATCAGATCGCCCAGATCCTCGCCCAGCATGGGGCTGTCGGGCAGTTCGGTTCCGCCGGACAGTTCGCAGCCGTCGGTATCCAGTATCTGGCGCATCAGCATGCGGCCCATGCGGCCGCCGCAGCCTACGATTCCGATCTTCATGGCGTATCCCCCACCTTTGCCCGGCCAACCGCCGAACCGGTTCTATTCCTTCAGGTCTTCCCAGATATCCTTGACCTTCTTGAAGAAACCGGCGCTTTGCGGATTGTGCTTCGTTTCCTCTTTGCCGCAGCTTTCCTGAAATTCCTTCAGCAATTCCTTTTGCCGTTTGTTCAGGTTGACCGGCGTCTCAACCACCGCTTCAACCAGCATATCGCCACGCGCGTCGGAACGCAGCACCGACATGCCCTTGCCGCGCAGGCGGAACTGGTTTCCGGTCTGGGCGCCCGAGGGAATGGTGATCCGCGCACGGGTTCCATCCACGGTTGGGACCTCGACCGAACCGCCAAGCGCCGCCGTCGTCATGGCGATCGGCACACGGCAATAGATGTCCGCGGCGGCGCGGCGGAACAGGGCATGCGGCGCGATGGTCATGAAAATGTACAGATCGCCCGTTGGGCCGCCGCGAACGCCGGCCTCGCCCTCGCCCGTAAGGCGAATGCGGGTGCCGTCCTCGATCCCCGCGGGGACCGTGACGGACAGGGTTTTTTCCTGACGGACGCGGCCGTCACCGCCGCATTTGCGGCACGGATTGCGGATGGTCTGGCCGACGCCATGGCAGGTGGGGCAGGTGCGCTCCACCGTGAAAAAACCCTGCTGGCTGCGAACACGCCCCGCCCCGCCGCAGGTGGGACATGTATCGGGGGCCTTGCCACCCTCCGACCCGCTGCCATGACAGGCGTCGCACGGCACGGATGTCGGAACGCGGATGGTGGTCTTCTTGCCCGCAAAGGCCTCTTCCAGCGTGACTTCCATGTTGTAGCGCAGATCCGCGCCGCGGTTGGACATGCCGCCCCGTCCGCGACCGCCGAAATCGCCAAACATCTCGTCAAAAATATCGGAGAAACCCGAGAAGCCGCCGAAGCCGCCGCCCGGTCCACCGCCGCCACCGGGTCCGCCCTGTTCAAAGGCGGCATGGCCGTAGCGGTCATAGGCGGAGCGTTTCTGCTCGTCCTTCAGAATCTCGTAGGCTTCGTTGATGTCCTTGAACTTCCGTTCCGCCTCCTTGTCGTCGGGATTGCGGTCGGGGTGGTATTGCATGGCGAGCTTGCGGTACGCCGCCTTGATGGCGGCGGCGTCCGCGTTGCGCTCAATACCCAGAAGTTCGTAAAAATCCTGCTTGGCCATGGGACCCGTTCTCTGGTTACGCGTGACCCCGGTGGCGTCCTGGGACGTCACACCGGGGTGTTTTCCTCACGCGGCCTGACGGCCGGTTGATGTCAGCCGCCCTTCTTGTCGGGATCCACTTCCTCGAAGTCCGCATCGACGACCTTGTCGTCGCCCGGCGCTTCGGTTCCCTGCGCACCTTCCGACGCCGCCTCCGCGGCCCCTTCCGATTCCTGCTGGGCCTTGTACATGGCCTCGCCCAGTTTCATGGACGACTGCATCAGGGCGTCGGTCTTGGCCTTGATGTCATCGACATCTTCGCCACCAACGGCTTCCTTGAGGGCTTCGAGATCGTTGTTGATCGCCGTTTTTTCCGCCTCGCCGACCTTGTCGCCGAATTCCTTGACGTTCTTGTCGGTGGTGTGGATCAGGCTGTCGGCGTTGTTGCGGGCCTCGGCCAACTCCTTGCGCTTCTTGTCTTCGGCGGCGTGGGATTCCGCATCCTTCACCATCTGCTCGATGTCCGTGTCGGAAAGGCCGCCCGACGCCTGGATGCGGATGTTCTGCTCCTTGCCGGTCGCCTTGTCCTTCGCCGAAACATGCACGATGCCGTTGGCGTCGATGTCGAAGGTGACCTCGATCTGCGGAATGCCACGCGGCGCCGGGGGAATGCCGACCAGATCGAACTGGCCCAGCGGCTTGTTGTCCGCCGCCATCTCGCGCTCACCCTGGAAGACACGGATGGTCACCGCGGTCTGGTTGTCCTCGGCGGTCGAGAAGGTCTGCCCCTTGCGCGTCGGGATCGTGGTGTTGCGGTCGATCAGACGTGTGAACACACCGCCCAGCGTTTCGATGCCGAGGCTCAGCGGCGTCACGTCGAGCAGCAGGACGTCCTTGACCTCGCCCTTCAGCACGCCGCCCTGAATGGCGGCGCCAATGGCGACCACTTCGTCGGGGTTGACGCCCTTGTGCGGCTCACGACCGAAGAATTCCTTCACCCGCTCGGCCACCTTGGGCATGCGGGTCATGCCGCCAACGAGGATCACCTCGTCGATCTCGCCCGCCGAGATGCCGGCGTCCTTGAGCGCCGCCTTGCAAGGCGTGATCGTGCGATCGATCAGGTCCTCGACCAGGGCTTCGAACTTCGCGCGGGTCAGCTTGATGTTCAGGTGCTTCGGGCCGGACTGGTCGGCGGTGATGAACGGCAGGTTGATTTCCGTCTGGGTCGAGCTGGACAGTTCGATCTTGGCCTTTTCCGCCGCTTCCTTGAGGCGCTGCAGGGCCAGCTTGTCCTTGCGCAGGTCGATGCCCTGCTCCTTCTTGAATTCGTCGGCCAGATAGCCGATGACGCGCGCATCGAAGTCTTCGCCGCCGAGGAAGGTGTCGCCGTTGGTGGACTTCACCTCGAACACGCCTTCGCCGATTTCGAGGATCGAGACGTCGAAGGTGCCGCCACCGAGGTCGAACACCGCAACGGTGCCGGCCTTTTTCTTTTCCATGCCATAGGCCAGCGCAGCGGCCGTCGGCTCATTGATGATGCGCAGCACTTCAAGGCCGGCGATCTTGCCTGCATCCTTGGTGGCCTGGCGCTGTGAATCGTTGAAGTAGGCGGGAACGGTGATCACCGCCTGTGTGACGTTCTCGCCCAGATAGGCTTCCGCCGTTTCCTTCATCTTTTGCAGGATGAACGCGGAGATCTGCGAGGGGCTGTACTTGTTGCCAGCGGCCTCGACCCATGCGTCGCCGTTTTCGCCTTCGATGATCTTGTAGGCGACGAGGTCCTTGTCCTTCTCGGTCATCGGATCGTCATGCCGCCGCCCGATCAGGCGCTTGATGGCGAACAGTGTGTTTTCCGGGTT
>JAPHTL010000024.1 GCA_026193355.1 Rhodospirillales bacterium | reverse complement strand
GGCCTCCATATCCATCACCTGCGACAGCGGTTGCGTTTCAGCCGCGTTCAGGTTGCGCTTCATGTAGCCGAGCGCGACACGCGGTCCAGCAGCAAGAGAACGCGCCAGCCCAAGGCATTCCGCTTCAAGATCGGCATCGGGAACGACCCTGTTGACGATCCCCAACGCCAGCGCTTCTGCGGCGCTCAATGCGGCCGCCGTATAATACAGCTCCCGCGCCTTCGCGGTGCCGACCAGACGCGTCAGGAAATAACTGCCCCCGAAATCACCGGAATAACCCACCTTGGCGAATGCGGTGGTGAACTTCGCCGATTCCGCAGCGACGCGCAGATCGCACGCCATGGCCATCGACAAGCCCGCGCCCGCCGCCGCGCCGCCGACCATGGCGACGGTCGGTTTCGGCATGTCGTGCAACATCCGCGATACCTCCATCACCGCCCGCAGTTCCCGGGTCTTGCCTTCAAGGCTGCTGTCGGCGAATTCCGCCCCTTCGGCCATCGCTTTGACATCACCACCGGCGCAAAACCCGGGTGGTGTCCCCGTCAACACCACGACACCGACCGCATCATCGGCGGCAAAACGATTCAACGCGGACAGCATGTCCGCCAACATGGGTCGGGTCAGGGCGTTCCGCCGCTCCGGACGGTTCATGGTCAGGACGGCGACCCCGTATTCCACCCGTTCAATCAGTTCGTTGCTCATGGTTCGTTACTCCCTTCCCCGGATTACCTGTGACCAAATCCCAGATGCAGACCGGCATCGACCAGAATGGTCTCACCCGTCACATGCGCAGCCCCTTCGACCAGCCACAGCACAACCTCGGCAATGTCTTCAGGTGTGCTCGCCTTGCGCAGCGGTGTCGTTTCCTCGATGCGGCGTACGGCGGCGGCGTACTTTTCCTCGCCAAGCCCGTTTTTCAGCCATCGGCTCTGGATCAGTCCGGGACAGACCGCGTTCATCCGGATCTCCGGACCAAGGGCGCGCGCCAATGACAGGGTCATGGTGTTCAACGCACCCTTCGACGCGGCATAGGCGACAGAGCTGCCGTTTCCGGCAATCCCGGTGATGGATGAAACATTGACAACCGCGCCCATCCCCTGCTTTCGCATGTACGGCGCACATGCCCGAATCATCTGATACGCGCCAACCACATTGACCGCGTAAATATCCAGAAAGTCCTCGCCGCTCAGCGCGTCGAGATCGGCAGCGTTCGCGAATCTGGTCGTACCGGCATTGTTGACCAGCACATCAACGGTTCCCCACTTCGCGGCCGCCGCATCGGCCATGCGCCGACAATCGGCGTCATCGGCGACATTGGCCTGACAGAGGATCGTCTCCACGCCCGACGCTTCGCAAGCAAGGGCCGTTTCACGCGCCTCCGCCTCGCTTTTCGTGTAGTTGATGACGACATTGCAGCCCTTTGCCGCAAGCCCCTTTGCAACGGCGGCGCCCAGGCCCGTCGCCGATCCGGTCACAACGGCGCTCTTGCCTTTTATATCCATTCAACTTCTCCTTCCTGTTTAGTACGGCCCGGCTTGACGCCCCACGCCTTCCCCGGCATCGTGGCAATCAAAATGAAGTCATAACGAAAACCAGGGTAGGCCATGTCCATATCAATCCGCCGCAACGGCAGAGGCGGTCCTCTGTGATCGCAACCGAAGAAAATCAGCTTTTCGATACCGATGTTACCAAGTTGTTCGGCATTCGCCTGCCCGTCGTCGCCGGTGGATTGCAGTGGCTTTCCGACGCCAATTACGTCGCCGCCGCCGCCCATGCCGGAATCATCGGCTTTATCACCGCCGCCAGTTTCGATTCCATCGATCGCCTGCGCGATGAGATCCGGCGATGCCGCGATCTGGTCGGCGACGCGCCCTTTGGCGTCAACGTGTCGATGCTGCCAAAACTGGTGGAGGGCGAACGAACGGACAGGGTCTTCGACCTGATCGTCGAGGAGGGCGTGCGCTTCGTCGAAACGTCCGGACGGAATCCCGAACCCTACCTGCCGCGCCTTCATGCAGGCGGTGTGAAGGTCATGCACAAGGTCCCCGCGGTCCGCTTCGCCAAAAAGGCGCAGGCCGTTGGCGTCGATGCCGTCTGTGTCGTCGGCGCGGAATGCGGCGGCCATCCGGGCCTCGACCTCGTTGGAACCATCGTACAGGCCGCCGTGGCGGCGCGCGACATATCGGTGCCCCTGCTCGTCGGCGGCGGGATCGGCAACGGCGCGCAACTTGTCGCCGCGCTTGCGCTCGGCGCAGGCGGTGTGCTCATCGGGACGCGCTTTCTCGTCGCCGAGGAAATCTGGGCGCACCCGGACTACAAGCGCAGGCTGCTGGAGGCCGGAGAAACCGACACCACCCTGCTGCTTCAAAGCCTCCGGAACACACTTCGCGCCCTTCGCAACGAAACCACTGACATGGTCCAGACGCTGGAGAACGATTTTCCCGGTGATCTGGACAAACTGATGCCGCACATCGCGGGCAAGGTCGGGCGCGTGGCCTATGAAACCGGTGATGCGGCGCACGGCGCCCTGTCGGTGGGGCAATCCGTCGCCTTCGCCGATCGTATCGAGCCACTGGCGCAAATCATTGGCCATCTGGAGGAAGAGGCCCGGGCCGCCCTGAACCATTTGGACGCGATCCGGAGATAACCAATGCCCACTGGCGCAAAGCCCCCCTTTCGACCGCTTGATCGCCCACCCGCGGAGGTGACGGTCACCTCCGGCGGCGACGGCGTTCTGTTCCTCGACTGTCCTCGGCCCCTGCCGAAATACCCCGCCCACGTTCTGGATTATCTGGATGAAGGGGCCGCGGCCCATCCGGACCGCCCCTACCTGATGAGGCGAACACCCGACGGCGGCGACTGGATGCCGCTCCGCTACGGCGAGACGGCGGAAAGGATGCGGCGGATTGCGCAGGCGCTTCTGAACATGAAGCTGACGCCGGACCGCCCGGTAATGGTTCTCTCGACCAATACCTTCGAACACGTCCTGATCACCTTCGCGGCGATGCAGGTCGGCATACCCGTCGTGCCGACATCGCCGGCCTATTCCCTTTTGAGCCGGGATTTCGCGAAGTTGCGCATGATCTGCGACAGCGTCAATCCCGGCCTGATATTCGCACAAAACGGAAGCCGCTACGCCAGGGCCATCGCTGCCATTCGCCGTGACGACACCATCGTGGTTTGCGCCGAGGATGTATCCGCCATCAACGGCGCGGCGGCGTTCGCTGACCTCCTCGCGGCGGCCCCAACCCCGGCGGTGGATGCGGCGCGTGGCGCGCAGAATGGCGATACCGTCGCCAAGATCCTGTTTACCTCGGGGTCCACCGGGACGCCCAAGGGCGCTCTGAACACCCAGCGCATGCTTTGTTCCAGCCAGTCCATGCTGGCCGAGATTTCGGAACCGGTCGATCCCGACGACCCCACTGTCTTTCTCGATTGGCTGCCCTGGCACCACACGTTCGGCGGCAACACCAACCTGCACCGGATACTCAAGGCCGGCGGCACGCTTTACATCGACGACGGAAAGCCCACGCCCGAACTGTTCACCACAACGATCCGCAATCTGCACGAAGTGGCGCCGACGGTTTTCAGCACGGTTCCCGGGGCCTACGCCCCCCTTGCTACGGCGCTTGAATCCGACGAAGCGCTGCGGCGCAATTTCTTCAGTCGCCTCAAGTCCCTTTCCTACGGCGGCGCGCCCCTGTCGCAGGATCTGTTCGAGCGGATGCAGGCATTGGCGATCAGCGAGACCGGTATGAGAATCCCCTTCACAACCGGACACGGGATGACCGAAACGCCCCTCGATACGGCCGTTTACTGGAACACCGATCGGGTCGGCCTGATCGGCCTGCCCATCCCCGGAACCCGCATGAAGCTGGTGCCGCACGGGGACAAGTATGCGCTCTTGCTCAAGGGGCCGCAGGTCACGCCAGGATACTTCGGGAACGATGCGGCGAACCACGCCGCGTTCGACGATGAGGGCTTCTTCAGGACCGGTGATGCCGTGGCCTGGATTGATAAGAACGATCCTGCTCAGGGGCTGGTTTTCGCCGGACGCACCAGCGAGGAATTCAAGCTGGCCAACGGCACCTGGGTGAACACGGGGGCGTTGCGCCTCAAGGTTCTTTCCGCGCTGTCGCCGCTTGTTCAGGATCTGTTGCTCACCGGAACGGACGCCGTGGGCATCCTTGCCTGGCCGGACATGGCGGCTTTGAAAAGATTCTGTCCGGAATTGCCCGGTGACGCCAAGGCTTCGGAAGTGACCGGCCACCCGTCCGTGAAAGCCGCCATCGCCGAAAAACTGCGCGAGCACAACGCGGCCTTCCCCGCCGCAAGCACCCGTATCGTCCGGGCGATGCTGCTGGATGATCAGCCCTCGCTGGACAAGGGGGAGATCACCGACAAGCGCTACATCAACCAACGTCTCGCCCTCGACAATCGACAGGACAAGGTGCGCGCATTGTTCAGCGAACGGCCTGACGACACGGTCATCATGCCCTGAGGCTGAGCCCGATCGCCGCCTCCAGTTCCGCAAGCGCCCGATCGGGCTCTTCCACCTTGATGGTTATCATGCCCATGTCGCGGGCGGGCTTCAGGTTAATCCCAAGGTCGTCGAGAAAAACGGACTCCTCGGGACGAACACCTATGGCGTCACAGGCAATCCGATAGATTTTCGGATCGGGTTTGCGCACCCCGGCCTTGCTCGATTCGATGACTGCATCGAAGATGGAAAAAACTTCCTTCACGTCGGCCCGCGGATCGTTCGCCCCGCTCGAACCCGGCCCCTGCACATTATTGGTGATGCACCCGGTCCTGAAACTTTCACTCACCGTCCGCAGGGCCGCAACCATTTCGGGGCGGAGTTCAAGGTGCAGCAACGAGACCACGTCGATTCCCGGCACCGAATAACCCAGCGCCGAGGATTCATCGGCGAACGCTGCATCAAAGGTATCGAGATCAATCTCGTTGCGTTCGAAACGGGCCCAGGCATTGCGGTCACGATTCTCGGCGTTGACGCGGCGCAGGAAACCTTCGGGCAGGCCTTTTTCCCGCTCGTAGCGGCGGAAAGCAGCAAAGGGGCTTACCGTCAGTACGCCGCCGAAATCCCAGAAAACGGCTTTGATCATGAACTCTCCAGTTTCCTGCATTGAGGGGTTGTTAGAAACATACCGTAGAGTAAAATAGATATCAGATTTCTTTTTTGGAGAAAACCACGGCATGGATATGGAATTTTCGGCGGAACAACAAAACTTCCGCGACAGCGTGCGTGACTTCTTTGAAAATACCTATCCGTCCGATATACGCGACAAGGTCAGACGCGGCGTTTCACTGTCGAAGGACGACATGGTCCGGTCGCAAAAGGCGCTTGCGTCACGCGGGTGGGCGGCGCCCAACTGGCCCGTCGAGTACGGCGGCACAGGTTGGTCGCCGACAGAGAAATATATCTTCGAGAATGAGATGGCCCGCGCCGATGTGCCGCCGGTGGTTCCGTTCGGCATGTCGATGGTTGCACCGATCATCTATTCCTTCGGATCGAAGGAACAGAAGGAAAGATATCTGCCTGACATCCTGAACAGCAATGTGTGGTGGTGTCAGGGATTTTCCGAACCCGGCGCCGGGTCCGATCTGGCCAGTCTGCGAACAAAGGCCGTCAGGGACGGCGACAGCTATATCGTCAACGGCACCAAGACCTGGACCACCCTTGGCCAGTATGCCGAATGGATTTTCTGTCTGGTGCGGACGGACCCCACCGTCAAGCCGCAGGAAGGAATTTCGTTCCTGTTGATCGATATGAAGACAAAGGGCATCACGGTCAGCCCCATTCAGACCATTGACGGCGGATTCGAGGTCAACGAAGTCAACTTCGACGACGTGCGCGTACCGGTTGAAAACCTGGTCGGGGAGGAAGGCAAAGGGTGGACCTATGCCAAAAAGCTGCTGACCCATGAGAGAACCGGAATTGCCGGCGTCGCGCGATCCAAGCACCAGATCGGCAAGCTGAAGAAGATCGCTTCATCCATCCCCAATGGCGGTGGCGCAACAATGATGGAAGACGACGATTTCCGCCGTCGCCTTTCGGAAGTGGAAATCGAGTTGATGGCGCTGGAGTTTACCGACCTGCGGGCATTGGCGGCGGTTCAGACAGGCGGCGCGCCGGGACCGGAATCATCGATCCTGAAGATCAAGGGAACCGAGATCCAGCAGGCGATAACGGAACTGTTCGTCGAGGCCTCTGGTTATTACGCGTTGCCTTATACGCCGGAGCGTTTCGATGATGGCAGCAACGTGGAGCCCGTCGGCCCCGACTTCGCGGCCTTCGCAGCGCCACGCTATTTCAACGTCCGAAAGACCTCCATCTACGGTGGATCGAACGAAATTCAAAAGAACATCATCGCAAAAGCGGTGTTGGGACTGTAGGGGGGAGAACGTCGATGGACTTTGCATTCACCGAGGAACAGGAACTGCTTCGTGACAGCGTCCAGCGGTTCGTCCGGGAAAACTACCCTTTCGACAAACGCAACAAACTGGCGGAAACGGAAGCCGGTTTCAGCAGCGAAAACTGGGCGATGTTCGCCGAGCTGGGGTGGCTTGCCCTTCCCTTCTCCGAAGTCGACGGCGGCCTTGATGGCACAGTCATCGACACCATGATCATGATGGAGGAGTTCGGCAAGGGCCTGACCCTCGAACCCTATTTTCCAACAGTGGTTCTCGGTGGCGGCGCCATGCGCAGGGCGGCCAGTCCCGCGCAACGCGAAGCCGTCCTTCCCGGCGTCATCGAAGGAACCACCCACCTCGCCCTCGCCTATGCCGAGGAACAGGGCCGCTACAATCTGGCCGATGTTGCAACAACCGCGCGCGCGGACGGTGACGGCTTCGTCCTGAATGGCCGGAAATCGGTTGTCCTCAACGGAACGGCCGCAGACTGGCTGATTGTTTCGGCGCGCACGGCCGGCAAGCAGGGCGATGCCGAAGGGGTGTCCCTCTTCCTCATCGATTCATCGACCAAAGGGATTGACCGACGCGGGTACCGCACCCAGGACGGTGGACGCGCGGCCGAGGTCACCCTCGAAGATGTGCGGGTAAGTGGCGATGCCCTCATGGGCGAAGCGGGGGCCGGTCTGGCCGTACTGGAAGCAGTGATTGATGAGGCAATCGTCGCAATCGCCGCCGAGGCGGTCGGTGCAATGACGGCGCTGAATGCCGCGACCGTCGAATACAGCAAGACCCGTGTTCAGTTCGGAACCCCCATCGGCAAGTTCCAGGCCCTGCAACACCGCATGGTCGAGATGTTCATGGAGACTGAGCAGACGAAGTCTCTGTTGTATCGCGCAGCCATGAGCATGGATTCCGGCAGGCCGGATGCGGCGCGTTGCGTTTCCGCGCTCAAGGTGCAGACGGGAAAGGCTGGACGCTTTGTCGGGCAACAGGCGGTGCAGATTCACGGGGGCATGGGCATGACCTACGAGTTGAACGTAGGCCACTACTTCAAGCGCCTGACCATGATCAACAGCCTGTTCGGGAATATCGATTACCACATGCGGCGGTTCGCTGCTTTGGACGGAACCACGGAAGCAGCCTGATCAGCGGGTCGTGTGGTGATGGGCCGTCCTTGAAAACGGCCCCGCCAGCAACAGCAGAACACCGCCACATGCGGATGTTATGGCGACGACCAGCAGCGGGGTTGCGTAACCGGCCGTCGCGTCGTGCATGATTCCAATCGCCGCAGGACCGAACGCCACGCCGAGGTGGGTCATGACCTGCGCCGTGGAATAGAGCTTGCCGTAATCCCGCACACCAAAAACCTCCGCCACGATCAACGGCAGCAGCATCAGAAGGTTGCCGATTGTCAGCCCAAACAGAACCGACACCACCAACAGCGACGCCGCGTCATTGGCCATGCCAAGCGCCCCCAACCCAACGGCCTGCTGCGCAACCATCAGCAGGGCGAAAACACGGATGGAAACGCGGCTGAGCAATATACCGCCGATCAGTCTTCCGATCAGGCTGGACGCCGCAAGAACGGCGACGGCGTTGGCGGCCACGCCCATATCCACACGCTCGGCAACCAGATTGAACTGATGGGACATCCCGCCGACCTGGGCCATCAGGATCAGGGTGAAGGCAGCCGTCAACACGATGTAGAAACGTGTGCGAACCGCTTCACCGAAGGGGACGCCGTCGATAGAATCATGCTGGGTCTGAATCGGCGCCGGATCGCCGTCGGGACGCAATCCCATGGCGGCGGGAGACGCACGCAGCACCAGAACAGTGACAGGGACGATGCCCAAAACGTACAACGCCGCCAACCAGGGCATGGCGTCACGAAGGCCAATTTCCCCGATCAGGGCGGCGGAAAACGGCGTCAGCGTAATGCCGCCCAGTGACAGGCCGGTCGAGGCGAGGGAAAGCGCCGTCGCCCTTTTGCGGTGAAACCATCGCGCGACAATGGTCGTGCCCGGAACCAGTCCCGATGCGGCAAACCCGATGGCGAAAAGCACATACCCCATGGCAAGGGATGACAGCGACGTCGCCTGACCGATGGCGATCATTCCGGCCGCACCGAGAAAGGCCCCGGCGCAAATGGTGTATCGAGGGTCATAACGGTCGATCAATCGGCCGATGACCAATCCGCTCATCGCGCCGACAAGGAAAAACAGGGTCGTCATCACCGAGGCCAACCCGACCGGATATCCACCGTCGCGCACCAGCGCATTCAGGATGACGGAGACGTTGTAAAACCCCAATCCGGACGAAACTGTCATGGTGACGCAAACTGCCGCGACAATACGCCAGCCATAAAACCGGGTCGGCTTAATATTCGTCGCTCCAGCGTTCGCTTGATGCTCGTCCAAATTCAGTCCCTTACCCGATCCAGCGCCGGGGCGACGGGTATCCGCCACCCCACAGGCTCATCTTCGACCGCGCAATTCCTGCTTGGCAAGAGACATGCTGTGCACTTCGTCCGGCCCATCCGCCAGCCGCAGGGTGCGCGATGACGCCCAGGCGGCGGAAAGGTGAAAGTCGTCGGTCACGCCTGCGCCGCCGTGGATCTGGATCGCCCTGTCGATAACGCGCAACGCCATGGACGGTGCGACGATCTTGATCATGGCGATCTCCTTGCGCGCGACCTTGTTGCCGACCGTATCCATCATGTGGGCCGCCTTCAGCGTCAGCAGACGCGCCTGCTCGATCTCGCACCGCGACTGGGAAATGGCGTCCATCACCAACCCCTGTTCAGCCAGCGGCTTGCCGAAGGCGACTCTTTTCTGGGCACGGTCGCACATGGCCTCCAGGGCCCTCTCCGCCTGACCGATCAGGCGCATGCAGTGATGGATGCGGCCCGGCCCGAGACGCCCTTGCGCGATCTCGAATCCTCGGCCCTCGCCCAGAAGAATATTGGATGCGGGAACCCGAACATCAACGAAATCAAGCTCGGCATGGCCATGGGGGGCATGATCGAATCCGAAAACCGGCAGGTGGCGCACCAGCCGGACGCCCGGTGTTTCCATGGGAACAAGGATCATCGACTGCTGGTGATACTTGTCGGCGCCGGGATCGGTTTTTCCCATGAAGATAAGAATTTTGCAGCGCGGGTCCGCCGCGCCGGAGGTCCACCACTTGCGCCCGTTGATGACGTAATCCTTTCCGTCACGCACGATGCTGGATTCAATATTCGTGGCGTCCGAAGAAGCGACCGCCGGCTCGGTCATGGCGAATCCGGAGCGTATCTCACCGGCCAACAATGGTTTCAGCCATTGCTCCTTATGCTCCTCGCTGCCGTAACGGACCAGAACCTCCATGTTGCCGGTATCGGGTGCGGAACAGTTGAAGGCCTCCGGGCCGATGTGGGACCGGCCCATGATTTCGCACAGCGGGGCGTATTCCACATTGGTCAATCCCGCGCCGTATTCGCTTTCCGGCAAAAACAGATTCCACAGGCCTGCGGCGCGCGCCTGCGCCTTCATCTCTTCCATCACCGGCGGCGCGCACCAGCGACCGCCCTCTTCCGTCTGATCGTGATAGAGCTTCTCGTTCGGATGAACGTGCTCGTCCATAAACCCGGAAACGCGTTTCTGCAGATCCTTCACCTTGTCTGAAAAATCAAAATCCATGACGACGTCTCCCCTATCGATTATTGATCAGGATGTTTCCCTTGCGCGCCAGTCCGGCGATGCGCTCACCAAAACTGGCGAAGCGTTCATCCCTTGTCTGCCCGCGCAGGTAACGGATGTAGATCTGTTGCAAGATCACGGCGAGTTTGAACACGCCAAACACGAAGTACCAATCGGCGCGAGAAGTATCGAAACCGGTTCTTTCACCATAACGTTCGATGACGTCACGCCGCGTCGGAAAACCGTCGCCCCAGGTCGGCATGGAAGAAACGGAACGCCATTCCAGCGGATCGTCCCGATCCGACCAGTAGTTCAGCATATGCCCGAGATCCATCAACGGATCGCCCCGTGTGCACATATCCCAGTCAAGAACGGCGACCGGCGTAGCCGGATCGGTGCTGTCGACCAGAACATTGTCCAGCTTGAAATCATTGTGCAGCAAGGTCGCCGCCTGCGGCGCAGGAACATCGGCTGCCAGCCAGTCGATCAGTGTATCGATCTCGGCGATATCGGTATCCCTGGCCGCATGCCAACGCTGCGTCCAACCATCAAGCTGACGCTGGACGAATCCCTCGGGGCGTCCGAAATCACCCAAGCCAACGGCGGCAGGCTGGACGGCGTGCAAACCGGCAAGCGCATCGACAAGCATGTTGCCTATTCGCCTGTTGAGTTCCGGATTCCCCAGAAAGCGTTCGGGCATTTCCGTGCGAATCACGAATCCCCGGCGTCTTTCCGAGACATGAAAATCCGCGCCGATGATGCTGTGGTCATCGCAGAAAAGAAAACTGCGCGGACACAGTGGGTAGGCTTCGTAGAGAACCGATTGCACACTGTGTTCACGCCGCATGTCGTGGGCCGACGGCGCAACAGGTCCAAGAGGCGGGCGACGCAAAACGTACTCGACGTCGCCGAAGCGCAACAGGTAGGTCAGGTTCGCATGTCCGCCGCCGAACTGTTCCACCGTCAGTGCGCCGTCCGCCTCCGGCAACCGTTCGCGCAAGTACGGTTCCAGACGGATTGTGTCGAGCAACTCGTCGGAACGGACTTCGATGGTTTCCGGATCGCGGGCGGTCATCTGGCGTCAGGCGACCTCGAACAACCCGGCGGCACCCTGTCCGCCGCCGATGCACATGGTCACGACGACGTATTTGACGCCCCGCCGCTTTCCCTCGATCAGGGCGTGGCCGACCAGCCGCGCGCCACTCATGCCATAGGGGTGGCCGACGGAAATGGCGCCGCCGTTGACGTTCAGGTTTTCGTTGGGAATACCCAGCTTGTCGCGGCAATACAACACCTGCACGGCGAAGGCTTCGTTCAGTTCCCACAGGCCGATGTCATCCATCTTCAGGCCGTGACGGCTCAACAGTTTCGGCACCGCATAGACCGGCCCGATGCCCATTTCATCCGGCTCGCACCCCGCGACAGCCATCCCGCGATAGATGCCCAGTGGATGCAGTCCACGTTTCTCGGCAAGTTTGGCATCCATGATCAGCGAGGCGGAAGCGCCATCCGACAACTGGCTGGCGTTGCCCGCGGTGATGAAGCTGTTTTCGCCCATTACCGGAACCAGCGACGACAGGCCTTCAATATTCGTTTCCGGACGATTGCCTTCGTCCTTCTCAAGGGTGACCTCGTGGAAGGAAACTTCCTTCGTCTCCTTGTCCATCACGCCCTTGGTCGATTTCAGCGGTACGATTTCATCATCGAACTTCCCCGCTGACTGGGCGGCGGCGGTGCGCTGCTGGCTTTGCAGTCCGAACAGGTCCTGCGCCTCGCGGCTGACGCCATAGCGTTTGGCGACGACTTCCGCCGTTTCGATCATCGTCATATATATCTCTGGCTTGACCTTCTCGAGGATCGGGTCCTTCGCGCGGAAACGGTTTGTGTGCTCGTTCTGAACCAGGGAAATGGACTCAAGCCCCCCGCCAACAACAACATCCATTCCGTCATGCACGACCTGTTTGGCCGCCGTGGCGATGGCCATCATCCCGGATGCGCACTGACGATCGAGGCTCATGCCAGCAACGGAGACCGGCAGACCGGCATTGACCGCGCACATGCGCGCGATGTTATAGCCCTGTGTGCCCTGCTGCACGGCGGCCCCCATGACAACGTCTTCCACCTCCGCCGGATCAATCCCTGCGCGGCGGACGGCATTGGCGATGGCGTGACCACCGAGGGTCGGCGCTTCGGTGTTGTTGAAAGCGCCCCGATAGGCCTTGCCGATCGGAGTGCGGGCGGTGGAAACGATTACGGCTTCGCGCATGGCGGCATCCCTTCTTTTCACAGTCCCTTAAAGGTCGGAGAAACCCTTGCCTTCATCGGCAAGGCGCTTCAAAAGCGGCGCAGGTTTCCAGAACGCTCCCTGCGCTTCCTTGAATTTGCAAACATCTTCATAAACGGATTTGAGGCCGATCTGGTCGGCATGGAACATCGGGCCGCCGCGGTAAACCGGGAAGCCGTAACCGTAAATGTAGATGACATCGATGTCGCCCGAACGAAGCGCAATTCCTTCATCGAGGATGTTGGCGCCGGCGTTGACCAACTGGTACATGCAGCGCTTGAAGATTTCCTCGTCGGATATCGCGCGGCGGGAGATCCCTTTCTCCCCGGACACCTGAAGAATCATTTTCTCGACTTCCGGATCCGGCTTTGGCGTGCGTGAACCTTCCTCGTAGAGGTACCACCCCTTGCCGGTTTTTTGCCCGAAGCGACCCTGCTCGGCCAGACGGTCGGCGACGGTGGACGGGTACGGCAGGTTCTTGTCGCGGGTCGCCGCCTGCTCCTTGCGGATGCGCCAGCCGACATCGATACCCGCCAGATCCATCACGGCGAACGGCCCCATGGCGAATCCCCAGTCATAGAGAACCCTGTCGACCTGCTGCGGCAATGCCCCCTCTTCGACCAGACACTGCGCTTCCCGGAAATAGTCGTGCAGCATGCGATTGCCGACAAACCCATCACAGACACCAACAAGCACACCGACCTTGCGGATGGTGCGTGACAGCTTCATGGTTGTTGCGACAACGTCCTTGGCCGTCTTTTCCGCCCGCACGATTTCAAGCAGCTTCATCACGTTGGCCGGGCTGAAGAAATGTGTACCGATCACATCTTCTGGCCGCTTCGTCACGGCGGCAATTTCGTTGACGTCAAGGGTGGAGGTGTTGGTGGCGAGGATGGCGCCGGGCTTGCAGACCTCATCGAGCTTGGTGAAGATTTCCTTCTTCAGCTCCATCCCCTCGAATACCGCTTCGATCACGATATCGGCGTTGGCCAGATCCGCGTAGTCCTGTGTGCCCGAAATCAGCGCCATGCGCTTGTCCATGGCGTCTTGCGACAGACGCCCCTTCTTGACCGTATTGGCGTAGTTTTTCGCGATGATCGAAAGGCCCTTGTCCAGCGCCTCCTGGTTGACCTCCAGCAAGGTTACCGGAATACCGGCATTGGCGAAGTTCATGGCGATCCCGCCACCCATCGTGCCCGCGCCGATGATGCCGGCCGAAGCGATATCACGGGTCGGCGTATCCTTCGGCACATCGGGAATTTTGGCCGCTTCACGTTCGGCGAAGAACATGTGGCGCTGGCCTTTGGATTCGGGGGAGCCGACGCATTCAACAAACAGGCGCCGTTCGTTGGCCATGCCGTCATCGAACGCCATATCGACGGCAGCCCTGACCGATTCGATGCAGGCGAACGGGGCCTTGAATCCACGGGCGCTTCGGGCGATGGATTTGGCGAAACCTTCAAACAGTTCGGCGGGCGCCGTTACGGTCATGTCGCTAATGCGGCGGCGCGGTTTCCCCTCATCAATCAGGGACTGGGCGAAAGCAACAGCACCGACGACCAGTTCGCCATCGACGATGTGGTCAACGATGCCGGTTCCATGCGCGTCCGACGCCTTCACCATATCACCCGACACGATCATCTTGAGGGCCGCCTCGGCACCGATGAGGCGCGGCAGACGTTGCGTTCCACCGGCGCCCGGCAGTATCCCGAGCTTGACTTCAGGCAATCCGACATTGGCGTTCGAAGAAGCGCATCTGTAATCGCACCCAAGCGCCAGTTCGAGCCCGCCGCCCAGCGCTGTTCCGTGAATGGCCGCCACCACCATCTTGCCGCTTGATTCGTAGGCGGTGATGACCGCGTTCAGGTCCGGTTCGGCCATTGGTTTCCCGAACTCGGTTATATCTGCGCCGGCCGGGAAGGTGCGCCCTCCCCCGATCAACACCAGAACGGCGGCCTCAGCATCGGCGTTGCCTTTCGCAAGGCAATCGACGAGTCCCTTGCGAACCCCTGCGCCAAGCGCATTGACCGGCGGGTTTTCAATGGTGATGACACCAACGGAACCGTTTCGTTGATAGGAGACAAGCTCGCTCATGATGGCCTCTCGCGTTAAATGGATTCAAATCATAGAAAAAACGGGTGCGTCAGACTTCCAGCCATTCCCGACGAATGGATTCATCGTGGATCAGATCATCTGGAACGCCTTCGAAAACGATATGTCCGTGGCCCATGACGTAGATGCGATGGGAAATCTTCAGGGCGATCGTCAGCTTTTGTTCGATCAACAGGATGGAAACCCCGCGGCGCGCGATTTCTTCAAGCAGCGACGCCACCTGGGCAACGATTTTCGGCGCCAGGCCTTCCGTCGGCTCGTCGATGATGATGAGATCGGGATCCCCCATTAACGTCCTGCACATGGTCAGCATCTGCTGCTCACCACCGCTCAACACCCCGGCCATAACGTCTGCGCGCTCACGCAGGTTGGGGAACAGTTCGAACATGTCTTCCATGCTCCACCGTCCGGCCTTTCGGATGTTCTTGACGCCAAGCAGCAAGTTCTGCCGCACCGTCAGGGTGGGGAAAATATCACGGTTCTCGACAACGATACCCAGCCCCTTGCGCGCAATATCGTGGGGCACAAGATTGATCAGCTCCTCTCCACGGAACAGGACGGAGCCATGGCGATCGACCGTCCCCATGATGGCATGCGCCGTGGTTGACCGACCCACACCGTTGCGACCGAGGAGACTGACGATTTCGCCTTCGCCGACGGTGAACGTAACGCCCTGCAAAATATGGCTCTTGCCATAGAACGCATGAAGGTCCCTGACGTCGAGCATGGGTGTTTTTACATCACTCATGATCGGCCTCCACGCCAAGGTAGGCTTCCTGAACCGCTGGATTGGCACGGATATTTTCCGGCGTGTCCGTCGCAATGATCCGGCCGTAGACCAACACGGAGATGCGATCAGCCAGATTGAACACCACGCCCATATCGTGCTCGACCATGACCAGTGTTTTTCCTTCTGAAACGCTGCGGATCAGTTCCACGACCTGTTCGGTTTCGCTATGGCTCATCCCCGCGGTCGGTTCATCAAGTATGATGACCTGATTGCCACCGGCGATCGCGATGCCGATTTCCAGGGCGCGCTGTTCGGCATAGGCAAGCAGGCCAGCAGGCACGAAGGCGCGATCGGCAAGGTTGATGCGTTCGAGAATTTCTTCCGTCCGCTCGTTGACATCCTCCATATTGTCGACCCGATTCCAGAAGGAATACTTGTATCCCTTCACCCACAACACGGCGCATCGGATGTTTTCGTATACCGACATGCGCGCGAAGATATTGGTCACCTGGAAACTGCGGCTCAGCCCCTTTCGGTAAATCTCATACGGAGGCAGCCCGCCGATGGATTCGCCGTTCAACTCGATATCGCCCGAAGTCGGCTCGTAACGGCCGCTGATCAGGTGGAACAGTGTCGATTTTCCCGCGCCGTTGGGGCCGATGATGGCGTGACGTTCTCCCTTCACGATATCCAGATTGACATCGGTGATGATCGGCGTCGGGCCAAAACTCTTGTGGAGCCTGTTCAGGCGGATTGCCGTTTCCATGATCAGTCCCCCCCACCGGCACCATTAGCGTCGGCCCATGCATCCAGCAACATCGGGCGCAAACGGCGAACACCGAGAACGCCGCCAATAAACAGGGCGATCAAACCTGCCCACGGCAAGAGCGAATCGATATTCATCGGGATGGAGAACAAGGTCATGACCCTGTCATCCATCGACGTGGTATGGGCGAAATGGGTTAGCTCAAGCAACCCGCCAACCCCCATGATCACAGCGAGGCTTGGAATGGAAATCGCGGCGTAGGGCGCCAGAAGCCGCTTCAGGCTTCGTCTTTTCCATGCAGGTCCATGCATCATGAGAAGGCCGGTCAGGCCGCTCGGCACAAACATCACGGTGGCGATGAACAACAGGCCGACATAGAGCATCCAGAGTTCGGTGAAGTTGCTCAGAACAGTCCGCAGCAGGGTCATGATGATGGCGCCGATGATGGGGCCGATGAAATAGCCGACCCCGCCGATGTAGGCCATCAGAAGGACGGCGCCGGACTGGTTCATGTTCAGCGTTTCCTCGGTCACGATTTCGTAGGCGATGGCGAACATGCCACCGGCCAGACCGGCGAAGAACCCCGACAGGCAGAAACTGATCATGCGAACGTTGCGCTGGCTGTAGCCGATGAACTCGGCCCGCTCGGCATTGTCGCGTACCGCATTGGCCATGCGTCCCGCCGGTGTCCGCGAAAACAGGAACATGGCAATCGCTGCTATCAGCGCCCAGAAGGCGGCGACATAATAGACCTGGATATCGGGCCCAAAGTTGAAACCGAAGAAATCCGGCCCCTTGGTTCGATTGCTGCTTACGCCTTCCTCGCCGCCGAAGAAGCCGACGAAAATAAGACTCAGGGCGGCAATCAATTCCGCTACCCCCAACGAGATCATCGCAAAAACGGTTCCCGCCCGCCTTGTCGAGAACGTCCCGATGATGAATCCGAAGAACAAGCCGATGACGCCGCCGATCAACGGCAACAGGGGAACCGGTAACGGGATCGCGCCATCCGCAATGTAATTCATCGCATGCATGGCAAGGAAACCACCGAGGCCAAAGTACGCGGCATGGCCAAACGACAACATGCCGCCTTGGCCCAACAGCATGTTGTAGGAAAGGGCGAAGATGATCGCGATACCGATCTGGGTCATGATCGAAATCGAAAATGACGACGAGAAAATCCAGGGGAGCGCTACAAGCACAACGGCGGATATCAACCATGTCAATCGTTGGCGACGTCGTGCTTCCGCGACCATGGAACGGCGAAGGTCTGTCAGCGTACTCATGTTTCACGGGTTCCAAACAGGCCCATCGGGCGGAAAATCAGGATCAGGATCAGCATCAGATACGGGATCAACGGCGCAACCTGCGGCAACGTCATGGTCCAGATATCGTGCAGGAAATGATCGGCAGGGAAACTGACGCCGATCGTCACCAGAAAATCGCTGACGGAATAATTGAGGCCGACCGCGAAAGTCTGGATGATGCCAATCATCAGTGAAGCCACCAGGGCGCCAGCCAGCGATCCAAGACCACCAAACACGACCACCACGAAAACGATGCTTCCAAGGTCGTGGGCCATGCCCGGATAGGTCCCCATGACAGGACCTGCGATTGTCCCCGCCAGGCCCGCCAGCGCCGTACCGACCCCGAATGTCGCCATGAAGACAAAAGGCACGTTGTGGCCCAGCATATTGACCATGTTCGGGTGCGTAATCGCCGCCTGGATGATCAGGCCGACGCGGGTGCGCGTCAGAACAAGCAACAGCCCCAGAAAAATGCCGATCGAAATCAGCAACATGAACGCCTTGTAGGCGGGAAAATTTGCGTCAAACAGGGTAAACAGGGGGAAGTCAAGGAGTGACGGCCCCTTGTAGGCCTGCTGGTCGGTACCCCAGAAGAATTGGGTCAGTTCCTCAAGCAGGAAGGCCAGACCAAAGGTGAAAATCAGTTCCGCAACATGACCGTGCTTGTGGACGTGGCGGAGCGCGTAGCGCTCCAGCAACGCCCCCATCACGCCAACAATCAATGGCGCGAAAATCAGCCCCGGCCAAAAACCAATGTGCGAAGAAATGGTGTAACCGAAATAAGCCCCCAGCATATAGAAACTGGCGTGGGCGAAATTGAGGATGCCCATCATGCTGAAGATCAGCGTAAGCCCACTGGACAGCATGAAAAGAAGCAGTCCGTAAACCGTCCCGTTCAGGAGAGAAAAAATAGTGATTTCAAGCATGGAAAAAACCGCGCCCCTGTTGTGGTCCAGCCTGGCACCCGGACAGGAGCCGGCGGTCCGGGATTATTCCGTGACCACCGGCTCCACCGGTTTTGGATGCCTTATGACGGGCGTTCCATCTTGCAGGAAGTCGGCAACTCGACCTTATCCGCGGGGATTGTTGATTCGACGTGCGTGCCGTAGCCCGAGTTGTCGTAATCCCATGTAATGTCTTCGTTCGTATGGACCGAGATGTTCAGCGGCATCTGGATCTGATGATCGCTGGCGCGCATTTTCACCTTGGTTCCGTCCAGACGGGTGTATTCCATCCCCTCAAGAGCCATGGCGACCTTCTGGGGATCCGTCGACTTTGCCGCATTCATGGCGTTGGCAAGCATTGCGATTGCCGTGGCGACACGCGGATAGACCAGATCGTTTTCCGGATACTTCGCCTTGAACGCCTTCATGTAGTCGATCCATGCGCTGCTTCCAGGCGGGTTGCGATGATCTTCGCTGACAACGCGAATACGGTTCTTGCCGGCTTCGCCGATGGCGGCGGTGATACCGGTTCCCGCTGCGTAATAGGTGAAGAAGTCAGCGGTAACACCGACATCAACGGATGCCCGGGCCAGGTTGACCATGTCGGAACCCCAGTTCCCGGTAATCACGGCGTCTGCGCCGGAGGCCTTGATCTTGGTGACGTAGGGCGTGAAGTCCTTGACCTTTCCGATCGGGTGAAGCTCATCGCCAACAATCTCGATGTCGGGACGCTTCTGCGAAAGGTACAGTCTGGCCGCAGCGGCGACCGCCTTGCCGAACGAATAGTCCTGACCGATCAGGTAGATCTTCTTGATGTCGGCACGCTTCGCGATCACCTCGGTAATCGCAAACATTTTCTGGTCTGCATTCGGGTCGAAACGGAAGTGCCAGAAGCTGCAGCTATCGTTGGTTAACGCCGGATCAACGGCCGCGTAGTTGATGTAGAGGACCTTTTCGTCGGGATTGCGTTCGTTATGCTTGTTGACGCCATCGACGATAGCGTGGGCAACACCGGAACTGTTGCCCTGGAACACGAAGCGCGCGCCTTGACCAATGGCGTTCTTCAACTGGATCAGGCTTTCCTTGGGGCTGGTCTTGTTGTCGAGACCAAGGAATTCAACCTTGGTGCCGCCGTTGACGCCGCCTTTGGAATTGATGAAATAATCGGCCGCGAATTCATATTCGCGCAGGGCCGCCTGCCCGTTCGCCGCGAACGGACCGGACAGGCCCTCGATCAGCGCAAGCTTGATGGTTTCTGCGCTAGCGTCCGAAGCGCCCGCGCTCATGGCTGCAAGGCCGAAAATACCCGCTATGATGCGTTTTTTAAACATACTGCCTCCCTATAAAACAGACGTGACACTCACGTTCTCCGTTGCCGCCGAATGGCTGCACCGGGGTTCATTGGCGTACACGCGGTTTCCTTGGGAATAACCGGCAAACAAAGTCTGCGCCGGCCACAACAGGCCAGTACATCCTTATTCAGAATCAGGGGAATTCAACGCCTTCCCCCTGTGAGCTTCCCAGTATGTGCTTCCCATTTTCGGCTTCCCGGTTTTCTAGACCCCGGTTTCAGCCCGCGTTTCCGCTTGTTGCGAAAAGCATGATGGGGGGCAAAAAGAGAGTCAATACATTATCATAAGATAAAAAAACATTCTTAAAGGTAAAATGCCGCGGCGAACCAAAACGCTGCGACTATCCTCCTCCATCAGGCGCAATCCGCTCACCCTCGCTTGCGCAGGCCTTTTCCAAGCAACTTGACGAAATGGTTGGCAATGTCATGCGCTGACCACGAACCGGATGCGTGATACCACTTCGGCAACCAGATCGTAGCGCCGACAATGGCGGCATGCGCCTGATCGATATTGAAGGTTCGAATGCTGCCGTCCGCCATCCCCTCTTGCAGGAAGGCGCGTGTTTGCTGATGGACCTGAACGGCGCGCCTGGCGATGGCTTCCTGACGAAGGGGCGAAAGGTCACGAATGCCGATAAAGATCGCGAGCGGCCCTTTGGGACCGCAGTGCGTCTGGATGGCCAGATCGATTGAGGACGCTATGCGCTCCCACCCGGACCCTCCCCTTTCGTGCGCCTGCGCCAGAAACTCCTCAGCCAGAACCAGAGAGCGTTTGTAGCATCGAAAGAGCAGATCATCC
>JAPHTL010000241.1 GCA_026193355.1 Rhodospirillales bacterium | reverse complement strand
GTATCGGCCCACTCGCCTGTTGTGACGCCCGCATGGGCGCAACGGATGGACGGTTCCATGATGTTGCCCCCGTTGCGCGCAACATCGGCAAGCGCCGCCAGAGCCATTCTGACGGCTTCGGAATCACGCGCATCGCGCCATGCATTCAGGCTTTCGACCTGCCGGCGTTCCACATCGGGATCGATTTCCTGAACCAGTCCGTCGCCAGCTGTCAGCGGCGATTCCTCGCCTTCGGTGTATTTGTTGACCCCGACCACGACCTGGTCGCCCTTTTCGATGGCGGAAAGGCGACGGGCGTGGGATTTCACCAGTTCGCCTTTCAGGTATCCCGATTCGACCGCCGGAATCACGCCGCCAAGTTCGCGGATGCGATTGATCTCCTGTCGCGCCTCGCGCTTCAGTTCCTCGACCTTGGCCGAAACGACCCCGGAGCCATCAAAAAGGTCGTCGTATTCAAGAAGATCGGTTTCGCTTGCGACGATTTGCTGCATCCGCAGGCTCCACTGCTGGTCCCACGGGCGGGGCAGGCCCAGCGCTTCGTTCCAGGCGGGAAGCTGAACGGCGCGCGCGCGCGCATTCTTCGACAAAACCACAGAAAGCATTTCAAGCAGGACCCGATAGACGTTGTTTTCCGGCTGTTGTTCGGTCAGGCCTAGCGAATTCACCTGCACGCCATAACGGAAGCGACGGTATTTCGGGTCATTGACGCCGTATCGTTCGGCCGTGATCTCGTCCCACAGTTCGGTGAATGCCCGCATCTTGCACATCTCGGTGACAAAGCGGATTCCGGCATTGACGAAGAAGCTGATGCGCCCGACGACCTGCTGAAAACTTTCATCGGCGACCTGTCCGGTGTCGCGCACCGTGTCCAGCACCGTCATCGCCGTCGCCAGCGCATAGGAGAGTTCCTGAACCGGCGTCGCGCCGGCTTCCTGCAGGTGGTACGAGCAGATATTGACCGGGTTCCATTTGGGAACCTCCCGCGTCGTAAATGCGATCACGTCGCCGATCAGACGCATGCTCGGCTGCGGCGGGAAGATATATGTCCCGCGCGACAGGTATTCCTTGATGATGTCGTTTTGCGTGGTGCCGGAAAGTTGGTCGCGGGGGATGCCCCGCTTCTCGGCCACGGCAATATAAAGGGCCAGCAACCATGCGGCGGTGGCGTTGATGGTCATCGACGTGTTCATCCGCTCCAGCGGGATCTCGTCGAACAGAGCCTCCATGTCGCCGAGATGGCTGAGCGGAACGCCAACCTTGCCCACCTCGCCGCGGGCAAGGGGGTGGTCGGAATCGTAACCCGTCTGGGTCGGCAGGTCGAAAGCGACCGACAGGCCGGTCTGCCCGCGCTCCAGATTCTTGCGATACAGACGGTTGCTTTCTGTTGCGGATGAATGGCCGGAATATGTGCGGATCAGCCAGGGCTTGTCACGTTGCGGCGCAGCATTGTCGGTCGTTTTCTCGCTCATTCGTCGCGCCGCTCCTCAGCAACCAATTGAAAGATTTGCACTCTTTTATGGGTAGTCACGTATCAATATAAGGAAATATTGTTTTGCCATGCAATAAAAGTTTGCGAAATCCGTTTATTGCTGTACCTTTTGCATGTTCGCAGGTGCAATAAAACTACGCGTTGAATATGCAGAATCCAAGCGGAAAACGAGGGTGGCCGCGAACGAAACAGGCTTCATTTCGGGGTTGAGATTAATGAAAGACTCAACAGAGTTGGTCGAACAGGTAGCAGGGCAAGTCATGAAAGATCTTTACGAAATCGGCGAAATTCCACCTTTGGGACATATTCCCAAAAACATGTATGCATGGTCGATCCGGCGCGAGCGTCACGGCGAACCCGAAGAGGCCATGCAAGTCGAGGTCGTGCCCGTTCCTGAACTCGATTCCCATGACGTGCTGGTCATGGTCATGGCGGCCGGCGTCAACTACAACGGCGTCTGGGCCGCCTTGGGCAAGCCGATTTCCCCCTTCGACGTGCATGGCGCGGAATTCCACATCGCCGGGTCGGATGCCTCGGGCATCATCTGGGCGGTCGGCTCGAAGGTGAAGCGCTGGAAGGTGGGCGACGAAGTCGTGGTCCATTGCAACCGCACCGACGGTGACGATGAGGAATGTAACGGCGGCGATCCCATGTTCTCGCCCAGCCAGAAGATCTGGGGCTACGAGACGCCGGACGGTTCTTTTGCCCAGTTCACCAAGGTGCAGGCGCAGCAGCTGATGAAACGCCCCCAGCACCTGACCTGGGAGGAAAGCGCGTGCTACACCCTGACGCTGGCCACTGCGTATCGCATGCTTTTCGGCCATCGTCCGCACATCCTGCGGCCGGGCCACAATGTGCTGGTTTGGGGCGCTTCGGGCGGACTGGGGTCGATGGCCATCCAGTTGATCGCCACGGCAGGCGCCAACGCCATCGGCATCATCTCCGATGACTCCAAGCGCGATTTCGTCATGAGCCTCGGCGCCAAGGGCGTGATCAACCGCAATGACTTCAATTGCTGGGGGCAGTTGCCGACGGTCAACAGCCCGGAATTTGACGGCTACATGAAGGAGGTTCGCAAGTTCGGCAAGGCGATCTGGGAGGTCACCGGCAAGGGCAACGACGTCGACTTCGTCTTCGAGCATCCCGGCGAGGCGACCTTCCCCGTATCCTGCTTCGTCGTCAAACGCGGTGGCATGGTGGTTTTCTGCGCCGGCACCACTGGCTTCAACATCACCTTCGACGCGCGTTTCGTGTGGATGCGCCAGAAGCGCATCCAGGGTAGCCATTTCGCCAACCTGATGCAGGCATCGCAGGCGAACCAGCTCGTTATCGAGCGCCGGATCGACCCGTGCATGTCCGAGGTGTTCTCGTGGGAAAACATTCCAAAGGCGCACACGAAGATGATGAACAACAAGCACAAACCGGGGAACATGGCGGTCCTCGTCCAGGCCGGCGCGCCCGGCCGGCGGACGTTCGAGGACGTGGTCGAAGGCTGACGGCGTACAGGAGAGAGAAAGCCATGGCGAAGACACTGGTCATCACCGACCTGCTCTATACCTGCGAACGGGCGCTGGAAGCCGTCCGCGACACGCGGGATTCGATCATCCGCCATCTCGAAACGCTTATCGTGCGTGACGGCAGGGTGGATGGCGAACAGCTCGAAAAACACCAGTTCGCAGCGCATGGCCTGTCCTGGTTCGCCACCTATGTCGAGGCTCTTACCCAGATGCTGGAGTGGGCGAAGAGGCTCGATTCATCGGACCGGTTCGGAGAGCTTGAACAACTGATCCTTCAGGCGGCCTACAGCGAATACCTCCATCAGATCTATGGGGGCATCCCGATCAGTCAGGGCGAAATTGTCCGGCTGGCGGATTTCGGAATCGAGGCGCGTGAGCGCAAACTGCTTCAGACGCCCTATACGACGCTGTTGCGTGAACACGGGTTCACGGCCGAATGCCGTGCGCGTATTGCCGAACTGATCGTGGATGGGCACTTCGGCGCAAACGGCCTTGGTGACGAAACGCTGGAACTGGTCCGCGACCAGTTCCGCAAGTTCGCCGATGATCAGGTCGCGCCCCATGCCCATGAATGGCATCTCAAGGATGTCCTGATCCCGATGGACGTGGTCGAGCAGATGGCCGAGCTTGGCGTGTTCGGCCTGACGATTCCCGAGGAATATGGCGGGCTGGGCATGGGCAAGATGGCCATGTGCGTGGTCACCGAGGAACTGTCGCGTGGCTATATCGGCGTCGGTTCCCTTGGGACGCGTTCCGAGATCGCCGCAGAACTGATCCGTCTGGGCGGGACGGAGGAACAGAAACAATCCTATCTTCCGCGCATTGCCTCGGGAGAAATTCTGCCCACCGCCGTTTTCACCGAACCGAACAACGGCTCGGATCTTGCCGGGCTGCGTACGCGGGCCGTGCGCGATGGCGATACCTACAGGATTACCGGCAACAAGACCTGGATCACCCACGCCAGCCGGTCAGATGTGATGACCTTGCTGGCGCGGACAAACCCCGACGAGAAAGGCTACAAGGGCCTTTCCATGTTTCTGGCCGAAAAGCCGCGCGGCACGGAAGACGACCTGTTCCCCGCAAAAGGCATGGAGGGCGGCGAGATTGCGGTCCTCGGCTATCGCGGCATGAAGGAATACGAACTCAGCTTCGATGGCTTCGAGGTGCCTGCCGCCAACCTTCTTGGCGAAAAAGAGGGTGAAGGTTTCAAGCAACTGATGGAAACATTCGAATCGGCGCGTATCCAGACGGCGGCGCGCGCCGTGGGCGTCGCGCAGAACGCAATGGAAACGGGTCTTCGCTACGCCCAGGAACGCAGCCAGTTTGGCAAGCCGATCTATGCCTTTCCCCGCGTTTTCTCGAAGCTGGTGTGGATGGTTGTCGAAACCATGGTGGCGCGGCAACTCACCTACTTCGCCGGGCGCGAGAAGGATTCGGACCTGCGCTGCGATATCGAGGCGGGAATGGCCAAGCTCCTGGCCGCCAGGGTGGCCTGGACCAACGCGGACAACGCACTGCAGATCCACGGCGGCAACGGCTATGCCGAAGAATATCCGATCAGCCGGATTCTTTGCGATGCGCGCATTCTCAACATTTTTGAAGGCGCGGCCGAGATCCAGGCCCATGTTATTGCGCGTGGGCTGCTGTCACGACGTTGAGCAGAAACCGGGAAGCGCCTGCGTACGCTGGACACCCGGCTTGCCGTAGGGCAACATTGGCGCTCTTTTACCGCAAACGGGGCGCAGGCGCATGAATCTCGGGTCGCCGATCTATGATCGGATCAGGTCGCATGGCCCTACGCGGGTCGCCCTTGAAGTCGTTGCGTTCTGCCTGATTTCGGCCGTGGTTCTCTGCTACGGCATTCTCTACGCTTTTGACAGGTCCTTTAGCCTGTTCTCCATTCTGCTTCCGATTCTGGTGCCGATTGCCGTCGCTGCCCCTTTGGCCTATGTGGCCGCGCGGATGGTTGCCGACCTGGACTCGACCATCCGCCGTGCGGCGCGTTCGGAGCGAACACTTCGGGGCATCATGGACAACATGTCGGATGTCTTTTACCGGACGGACCTCGACGGCAAAATCGTCATGGTCTCGCGCTCGTTGACGGCGGCGGCTGGTTGGGATGTGAAGGAAGTCATCGGAACGCCACTCTCCAACTACTATGACGACCCCGACAGTGGCGTCCAGATGCTTGAGGAACTCCGCAAGTCGGGGGGGCGTGTAAACGCCATTCTGGTGCCGATGATATGCAAGGACGGGTCGATCGCCTGGACTTCCGTCAATGCCCGATTCTATGAGGACGAGGATGGAAATGTCGCCGGCGTGGAGGGGATGGTGCGCGTCGTTACGGAACAGATCTCCGGCAGGAAAAAGCTTGGGCGCATGGCCAATCACGATCAGTTGACCGGACTGGCGAGTCGGAGCCTGCTTCTTGAACAGGTTCGCGGGGCGATACGGGAAGAAGGTGAATGCTCGGCCCTCGTCCGTTTCGATATTGATGGATTTAACCCCCTGAATGAAAAGTACGGCGCAAATTTCTGCGACGGTCTTGTCATCGAAATCGCCAGTAGAGTGCGCAGGGCGGTGCGTACCGATGACCTTGTTGCGCGGTCTGGCGGTGACGAATTCGCAATTTTCATGAATCACCTGCCGGGTGTCGAGGCCTTGACCACGATCCTCGACAAGCTGCGCGAAGAAATTGAACTGCCGTTCAATCGTGACGGAGAAGAAATTTCACTGACTGTCAGTCTTGGTGCGGTCATCCTGCGCGATGAAACAACGCCCCCTGAAAGCGCCTTCGAGAAAGCCGGAAAGGCCCTTGCGGCGGCGACCGCCGCCGGGGGTGGACGTTTTATCATTCACGAACAGGCCCCGGAATACGAAGCGGTCTGAACAGGGCGGACGTTATGGTGCATCTGAGCAAAATCTACACGCGCGGCGGCGATGGGGGTGAAACATCGCTGGGTGACGGCCGCCGGGTTTCCAAGGCGGACCTGAGGGTAGAGGCCTATGGCACGGTAGATGAGGCGAATGCCGTGATCGGGTTGGCGCGCCTGTCGGCGGAAGGCGATGCGGACGCCATGCTGGCGCGTATCCAGAACGACCTTTTCGATCTGGGGGCCGATCTGTGTACGCCCGAAGATGGCCGAAAGGCAGACGGCGCACTGCGGATTACGGCGGAACAGGTGGCGCGGCTGGAAATCGAAATCGATTCGATGAATGATGGACTGCAACCGCTGACGTCGTTCATTTTGCCGGGTGGAACGCCTGCGGCGGCACACCTTCATCTGGGGCGGACGGTTGTGCGCCGGGCCGAGCGTCTGATGGTCGCGCTTTCATCGCATGAACCCCTGAACGATGAGGCAATTCGTTACGTCAACCGCCTGTCCGACCACCTGTTTGTTCTGGCGCGCCACCTCAACGGTCAGGGCGCGCTGGACGTGCTTTGGCAGCCCGGCGCAACGCGCTGAAATGCCGTATCAAGGGTGTGCCGGTCGCGTTGACAGGTGTTGGGTCAGGGACTATTGTGCGGGTGCACAAAACGAGGCGGATGTTTTCATTATCCCATTCCGGCCAAAGGATTTTCCGGTAAGGGGTGGTGTATTGAACATTAGGATTTCCACCACAAAAAATTCGGGCTGAAGATGAAAATTCTATGCGCTGTGAAGCGGGTCGTTGACTACAACGTCAAGATCCGTGTCAAGGCTGACAACACGGGCGTCGAAACGGCGAACGTGAAGATGTCAATGAACCCCTTCGATGAAATCGCGGTTGAAGAGGCGGTTCGCCTTAAGGAAGCCGGTGCCGTGGAAGAGATCGTCATTGTTTCCATGGGCGTCGCCCAGTCGCAGGAAACGATCCGGACGGCGCTCGCCATGGGTGGCGATAGAGGCATTCTGGTCCAGTCCGACGAGGATCTGCAACCGCTGGCGGTGGCCAAGTTGCTGAAGGCCCTGGTGGACAAGGAAAGCCCCGACCTGGTGTTCCTCGGCAAGCAGGCGATCGACGACGATTCCAACCAGACGGGCCAGATGCTGGCCGCGTTGCTTGGTTGGCCGCAGGGGACGTTTGCTTCGAAGCTGGATGTCGCCGACGGCAAGGCGACCGTCATCCGCGAGGTCGATGGCGGGCTCGAAACTGTGGCGCTCAAGGTTCCATGTGTGGTGACCACGGATCTTCGCCTGAACACGCCTCGTTACGCTTCGCTGCCCAACATCATGAAAGCCAAGAAAAAGCCGATCGACACCATCTCGCC
>JAPHTL010000046.1 GCA_026193355.1 Rhodospirillales bacterium | reverse complement strand
GTTGTTTTCCGAATCGACAAGATACTTTTCGTACTCATTCCTGCGTTCGTCGTCCGTCATCAGGTTGCGCTTCATGGCGGCGGTCAGCTTTACCAGCAACGACACCGTATCGGGAACGTGCAATCCCGGCGTTTCATCATCGTTCTCTTTATGGGGAGGGGATTCCCTGAGTAATTGCCCCGCCAGTTCAATCATTGTGGAACACAGGCCCTGGGCCTGTTTGTAAGGCGTTCCTTCAACACGTTTGATCAGGTCGCGGGAAACATCCGACAGGCGATTGAGAAAGACCTCCCTGTTCTCGGCGGATGATTCGCCCATCAATATCGGTTCCAGCCGTTCGGTCAGCCAAGCGATCTGGTAACCGTGCCTCTGGATCTTTTGCTCGTTCAGAATCCGGCCCAGACGGTCCGTGTCCCGATTAAGGCGCCAGTCATCGACGATTCCGGTCAATTTCGCCCCAAACGGATTGGGAACCTTGAATCTCGGGATTTCCTGTGTCCCGGGTCTGGGTTTGCCACGGCGGTCGGGACCGATGTAATCGGTTGTTACGACGAAGGGCTTCCTTGTCGCACCTAGTGCGACGACGCGCTCGACAAGTTTCGTGACGTCGAACGGTTTCAGGATAGCCGTGTCCGTTCCCGAGTTGATGACTTCCTTGAAAAGCGCATCGTTCGGATTGCTGATCATTGTGATTGTAACGACGAAAGGTGTTGGCCCGATCTCACCGTGGCGCAGGTCGCGCACAACTTCGTTGAGGTTGCCTTCCGGAAGTTTGGTGTCGCAGATCATCAGGTCGACGTAGCCGTCCTCCAGGGCGTTCATGACGTCCTGAAGGTTGCCGGTGGCGGTGATATTCGAAAAGCCGACAGACCTTAGCGCAGCCTCGATTTCTCCGCGCAGTTTTGCGGATGGCTCGGAGATGAGGATCTGCGGCGCGTCGTAGTGATAGGCTTTCATCGGGCTTTCTTGCGCGGATACCGTGGTGTGCTGATCGAAATTAGCGTCCCATTTACGGGGCTTCGCCGCATGAGGCAAGGAAGAACATATTCTTGTATGCAGAAAATGGGCGTCTTTCATGCCCCGGAAAGCGGGGTGTTCACATATTCGCACTTTCGGTTTACGGTGCGCGTCCGTCGCTGTTCATCCAGCAAGAATGCCGTATCAATGACGAAGCCAGGGAAGGATCCCCAATGTCAGATCAGGTCAAAGCCTCTCATATTCTTTTGATGTATGCGGGGTCCGCTCGTTCATCGGCAACGCGTACGAAAGACGAGGCGTTGTCAGCTATTGAAGCCCTCAAGCAGAAACTCGACAGCGGTGAAGATTTTGCCGATCTGGCGCGTAAGAACTCGGATTGCCCGTCGGGTAGCGATGGCGGCAACCTTGGCCTGTTCGGCCGTGGCGCCATGGTTCGCGCTTTTGAAGACGCGGCCTTCGGCCTTGATGTCGGCGCGGTTTCCGGTGTTGTAGAAACCGACTTCGGATACCACCTCATTATGAGGACGGCGTAGGCTTCGACCGATAAGAAGAAACTGAACCCGACAAACCCCACAAGAACGCCTTCAGCAGGGATTCAAGGATATGCCCGACTATCGATCCAAAACATCGACATCCGGACGAAAAATGGCGGGTGCGCGCAGCCTGTGGCGCGCAACCGGCATGCAGGACGGAGACTTCGGCAAGCCGATTATCGCCGTCGTAAACTCGTTCACCCAATTTGTTCCCGGGCATATCCACCTGAAGGATCTTGGCCAGATGGTGGCTCGCGAGATCGAAAAGGCGGGTGGGGTCGCCAAGGAGTTCAACACCATCGCCGTCGATGACGGAATCGCGATGGGGCACGCTGGCATGCTCTATTCCCTGCCAAGCCGGGAAATCATCGCCGATTCCGTTGAATACATGGTCAACGCCCATTGCGCCGATGCGATGGTCTGCATTTCAAATTGCGACAAGATCACGCCGGGCATGCTCATGGCTTCTATGCGCCTGAACATTCCGACGGTCTTCATAACCGGCGGACCGATGGAAGCCGGCAAGGTTGTTGCTGAAGGACAGGAGCGGGCGGTCGATCTGGTTGACGCCATGATTCAGGCCGCCAGCCCCGACGTTTCGGACGAAACGACGCTGGAATACGAACGTTCCTCCTGTCCGACCTGTGGGTCGTGCTCGGGCATGTTTACGGCTAATTCCATGAACTGCCTTGCCGAGGCCATCGGCATGGCGCTGCCGGGCAATGGAACCCTTGTCGCGACCCATGCCCGCCGCCGGGAAATGTTCCTCGATGCCGGGCGATTGATTGTTGAGATCACCAAGCGTCATTACGAGCAGGGGGATGAAAGCGTTCTTCCCCGAAGCATCGCATCGCCGGC
>JAPHTL010000166.1 GCA_026193355.1 Rhodospirillales bacterium | reverse complement strand
TACGCCTGCCTATCCTGATGAAAAAGCGATCCCGTCAACGAAGGTGATTGACGAGGTGGGTCGCGTTTCTGGCCGCAAGGCCGAAGATCGTCAGTTGCGGGTTGGCGCCAAGGCTCGTCGGGAAGACCGAGCCATCCATCACGGAAAGGTTTTCAAGATGCCTGTAGCGACCATCGCCATCGACCAGGGATTGGCTCCCGTCCGCACCCATCGCACACCCCCCCATGACGTGGGCCGAGGCGACGAAAGCCCGGAAGGTTTCCATACGAAACGACCCTATCGCCTCTTTTGCCTGCCGCCAGCTTTCGAATGGAACCGCATCGGTATGAAGGGGAAACACCTTCTTTGCGCCCGCTTCAAACTGGAGTTCCGCCATCGCGGCATAGGCGCGGCGGAAACCATCCCAGATCATCTCGGGTACTTGATAATCGAGAACCGGCGCACCGCCCCCGTTAATCTTCACCGTTCCGCCGGGACTATCATTGTGAAACCCGTCACGCATCAGCGCGATAACGGAACTCATGTTCGGAAATTCGCCAAGAAGTGTGCTGTGCATTGGGCCATGAAACTTCGTAACAGCGGCGCTCAGCATCGGCATCATGGGCGGCACCTCAAGTTTGAAGCCTGCATGCCTGCCATCGGCTCGGCCATCGGGCCACAGGAACTGATCGCAATAGATGGATTGTGGCGCGCCATCGAATGGGTCGACCCGGTCCGGCATCACGGCGACGGAAACGGCCGTCGGATGAAGGAAGGTCCGTGAACCGATCAACCCACCGGGGTCTGGCGCTTTTGATCGCAGAAGAAGCCCCGGCGTACCGATTCCACCCGCCGCCGAAACGAAGTATCTGGCCTTCACTGTGACAGTTCGACCGGGGTTTCTTTTTTCAGCCGAAGCCGGCAGGGCGCGACACTGCAACGATTCAATCCGCCCTCCCCTGATCACCAGTTTCTCGGCGTGGGCGCGGGTGACGAGAACGGCGTCGTGCGCAAGCGCGCCCGGTACGGTCGTAACATGCATGGCGCGCTTTGCATTGACGGGACAGCCCAAACCGCACAGGCCGAGGTTTTGACATCGCGATACATTGCGCCGAAGAATTCGCGGATGCCAACCAAGCTTTTCCGCCCCGCGCGCAAGGACGGAATTGTTTGCATTCGGCTCTCCCGTCCATGGCGCGATGTCGAGACGGCGCTCCATGTTCAGAAACCAGGGCTCCAGCGACTCTTCGGTCATTTCCGAAAGGCCGAACCGTTCGCGCCAGACACGCAAGGTCTTGGGCGGGGTTCGAAAGCTGGCCGTCCAGTTGACCGTCGTCGATCCACCCACGCCCTTTCCCTGGAGGATCGTTATTGCCGCATCCGCCGTTTTTCTTGCGCCACCATCCTGATAAAGGTCCCTGTAGGCGTCGCTTTCACGAAGCGTGAAATCGCGCGCGGTATTGAGGCCGCCCTCTTCGATGATGATGACGCGAAGACCCGCAAGCGCGAGTACTTCGGCCGCCGTTCCGCCACCTGCCCCGCTTCCGACGATGGCGACGTCGCCCTCAAGGACAAGGTTGTCCGCCAGCATGGAGGCATCGATAACTTCCGGAGCATTCCTGTTTGCCTGACCGTTCATGCCGGATCGTTCCCTTCCGCCCTGATGACCTCGGGCGGTCCGGGGTATCCAATCCGATCCCACGAACGTTCATCGCCGTACCAGGCCGCGCCCGTCATTTCCGTCAGGGCGAAATAGGCGCTGCGCAGGGCGGCGAAACGGCTCCCCCTGAACCCGTCGAGAAAGCCGATAATTTCATCAGTTGACGCCTTGTCCCAGGGTGACCACACACCAGCAACAAGCATCCGCGTCGGGGCGAAGGTGAGAAGATCGAAAAGATGGCGGAGGTCCGCCTGAACATGGGGTGACTGGTCGAAAAGAAGCCGATCGATAGCCGTGACAATTTCCGCAACAACGCCATCGCGACCGGCATCGGGCAAGGCGCCGTTCAATACAGCCGGACAGATCGCCGACAGCATCACCCTGTCATCATCACGCAAGAAAAGCCCGCGGACCTCATTCGCGCGGGCGGCGGAAGGAACCAACGCCCCGACGCCGGACAACATGATTAAAACCGGGCCAGCAAGACCAATGCGAAGAACGGTTCTTCGGCTCAGATCCAGGCGTGGGGGTGATTCTGCATCCATTCATCTTCGCCTTGCGCCATGGTCTGATGGCAGATGCCGATCACTCGGATGCGGCGTCATCGTTCTTGTCCATATTGGCGAGCATCGGAGTCGAATCGTTGAATTCGCGAATGTTCTCAAGGCCCGGCTTTATCTCCGACATGATAAAGTCCGAGCGCTTCACCGGCCCACCGACGCCCGGTTCCGGGAACAGGCGATTCCATGCGTGCATTTTGACCGACAAGGCGCAAAGCACCGCCCCGATCATCACGTGATAGCCCTGTATGAGTTTCTGAATCTGGCGAAAGCGTTCTGCGGTCAGTTCCGACCACATTTCCGAGGTGCTTCTCTCGAAGTTTTCCAGCCGTCCTGTGATCTGGGCGGAAAGGTTGTTGAATACCCCCTCCAGCTTGTCGCAGGCGGCCATCAGGTTTCGGTCCTGTTTGAGCTGCCAGTTGTCCCTGATTTCATCAAGGGCGTCGATGAAACCGACGATCATCGGCTCGATTTCATCAAGGCATTGGCGATAATAGGAAAGGGAGAGAAAGATATCCCCGAAGTCTTCAAGAAACCTCGGAACATCCATAATCTCGATTTTAAGCGCGTCGGCCATCTGCTGCAGCTTTTCCCGCGCCTTCTGTTTGTCAGGCTGACGAAACAAACCAAGGAGGCCATCGATATTCTCGATTTCAAGCGCCTCGTCGCCATAGATCTGCTTGATCAGCGGTCGGGTGAACTTCGTCATGTAGGTAGTGAGTTCCGCAGCCCGCTCATCGGAAAGTTTCAGGGCGGAAATATCGTCGACCTTGATTCCCATTTCCCGCAAGGAGATACGCAGGGCGTAGACATCGTAGCTGTGCAGGGCGGCAAGCTTGACGAGAATTTTGTAATCGGGGTGGCTGTTGTCGCGCGGCCAATCAAGCGCGGAACTGATCTCAAAGACGGGGATCTGCCCGCTTCCACCCTCCTTGTCGGAGAAGAACTCAATCACGGTTTCAAGGTGCGCATTCTTGATCATCCGCGCACGTCTCAGGGCCGGTGTTTGAAGAGGGATGATCGACAGGGGAAGAACGGACAAGGAATCCCTGTCCGCATCGTCAATTGAAATAACCTCTTTCTCTGTCGGCTCACCCATGCCTAAACGTCATTCCGAGGAAGTTCGATGCCCGGTGTATCGGGAAGCAGGTTGCGCTCAAACAGGCTTTCCAGATTATCGCCGGAAACAGGCCTGCTGACCAGATAACCCTGAATTTCGTCGCATGAATTGGCGCGCAGGAATGCCATCTGATCTTCGGTCTCCACCCCTTCAGCAACGACCCGCAGGTTAAGATTTCGCGCCATGGCGATCATTGCCGATATGATCTCGGCATCATCGCGATTGGACGCCAGGTTGCGGACGAAGCTGCCGTCGATCTTGATGGTGTCGATCGGAATTTTCTTCAGATAGCCAAAATTCGAATAACCGGTTCCAAAATCGTCGATCGATATCCGGATACCCATATTCCGGAATACGTTCAACGTCTCTATGACCATCTCGACATTTTCAAGAAGCAGACTTTCGGTCAATTCCAGTTCCAGAAATTCGGGTGCAAGGCCGCTGTCGTTCAGGGCGAATTTGACCGTATCGACGAAATTGCCCTTCCTGAACTGCTGTGGCGATACGTTGATCGAAATACGGACCTTCGGCAGTCCCTTTTCCTGCCAGACCCTGTTCTGCCGGCATGCCTCACGGAGCACCCATTCACCCAGTTCAGAAATCAACCCAAGCTCCTCAGCCATCGGAATGAATTCCGCCGGGGGAACGATCCCGTGTTCCTCGTTACGCCAGCGAACGAGGGCCTCAACCCCGGTAACACCGCCTTCCTCAAGGTTGGTCTTGACCTGGTAGTTGAGGAAGAACTCTCCCTTATCAAGCGCCGAACGAAGATTGCTTTCCATGGTCAACCGTTCAAACGAGCGAACGTTCATGGAGTTGGTATAAAGTTGAAAACTGTTCCGGCCCAGATCCTTGGCCCTGTACATGGCGGTATCCGCGTTCTTGATCAGCGCTTCCAGCGTCGTTCCATCTTCGGGATAGATGCTGATGCCGATACTGCTCGTCACGGACAGGTTGTGCTTGCCGATGTTGATCGGTTCGCCCAGAAGCTTCACTGCCCTTCGCGCCAGCCTTACCGCGTCTTCCTCGCCCTCAATTTCATTTTGCAGGATGATGAATTCGTCCCCACCCATCCGGGAAATGGTATCCCCCTCTCGCATGCATCCTTCAAGGCGACGCGCGACTTCCTGAAGCACTTCGTCGCCGATACCATGGCCCAGCGTGTCGTTGATTCTCTTGAAAAGATCAAGATCAATGAACATGACGGCCAGACTATGTTCATGGCGATGAGCATTGGCGATCGCCATGGACAGGCGGTCATTGAACAGGCGCCGGTTCGGCAAACCGGTCAGGGCGTCGTAGTAGGCGAGGTTCCTGATTTTTTCCTCGCTGCGCTTACGTTCGGTGATGTCGGTGAAGATGGCGGCGTATTTCCTGATTTCGCCTTTCTCATCCTCGATCGCGTTGATCGAGAGCCACTCTGGATATACCTCGCCATTCTTCCTGCGGTTCCAGATTTCGCCCTGCCAGTAACCCTTCTCCTGCAACTGCGCCCACATGGCGTCGTAAAACTCTTTCCCATGCCGACCCGAGCTGAGAACCCCCGGTGTCTTGCCGATCACTTCGTCAGAACGGTATCCCGTCACCCGGCTGAATGCGGGGTTTACGGAAATTATTTTCCCGTCTGCATCCGAGATCATGACCCCGTCGAATGATGAATCAATCACCCTTTGGGCCAATTCAAGATTCTTCGACGAAAGCTCCAGCGCCCGGTCGCGTTCGTCCAACGCAACCTTCAGGCGCGCAACGTACTGATATTCTATGCTGCTCAGGATTTCGGAGAAGGACAGCAGGCCAATCAGCTTTCCGTCCTCGTCCTGGACTCCAAGGTGACGCTTGCGCTCCTTTTCCAGAATCTTCCGGGCCCGCAACAAGCTGGTGTTGCGCGACACCATCAGCAACGGCTTTCCGGCGATATCCTTCAAGATGGCGTCAAATTTTCGCGCGGCGATCATCCTGACAAGATCGCGTTGGGTAACGATCCCCTCAGGATTGCCGCCTTCGTCTACAACGATGGCGGCATCCGCTTTCGCAGCACGCATACGCTCGACCGCTTCGGACAGGCTGGCCCCGCCCGATATCAACAACGTATTACTGTTCAGAACAGAGGCGACATCGCGAAGAAGCATGTAGTGCTCAACCCCGGCGGAAAGCACGATATCCGTCTGGCTGACTATTCCAACGATATCGTCCGCCCGGTCGACAACCAGAAAATGCCTCAGCCCCTCTTCCTTGAAGCGCCGCCCTGCTTC
>JAPHTL010000225.1 GCA_026193355.1 Rhodospirillales bacterium | reverse complement strand
GCAAGATCGTTGAGAATCGGACAGTCTGGACGATTATCACCATGACACCGGTTGATCAGGTTCAAAAGGGTCTGCCGCATTGATTCCATCTGTGCGATCCGCGTTTCGATTTCAGCCACATGCTTGTGGGCAAGCGCCTTGACGTCTGCACTCGCCCTTGAGCGGTTCCGCCACAGTTCCAGCAGGTTACCCACATCCTTGATGGAAAATCCAAGGGAGCGGGCGCGATGGATGAAGCGCAATCGCTCCAGATCATCGCGGCCATAACTGCGATACCCGCCTTCCGTTCTGGGTGGTTCCGGTATCAACCCGATGCTCTCGTAATAACGGATCGTTTTCGCGGGAACACCCGATTTTGCAGAAACGCTTCCGATATTCATCTCGCTCACTTCCCAGTTCGTTGAATGATCAGGGTCGCCACCGTTTGAGCAACAGTGAATTTGTAACGACGCTGACGCTGCTCATCGCCATGGCGGCACCCGCAACCGCAGGGCTCAACAGCCCCATCAGGGCGACGGGAATGGCGATCACATTGTAGATAAAAGCCCAGAAAAGATTCTGGAGAATTTTTCGGTGGGTCGCCCGCGACACCGAGATGGCGGCAATCACCAGGCGCGGATCGCCACGCATCAGGGTAATTCCAGCCGTATGCATGGCGACATCACTGCCCGTCCCCATGGCGAAGCCGATATCGGCCGCGGCAAGGGCGGGGGCGTCGTTCACACCGTCGCCGACCATGGCCACGACACGGCCTTCCGAACGCAACCTTTCGACCTCCTGCGCCTTGTGTTCGGGCAAGACCTCGGCGACAACGCGGCCAATGCCCAGCCGCGACGCCACCGACCGGGCGGTGCGGTTGTTGTCGCCGGTCAACATGACCGTCTCGATCCCGGCGTCCGCAAGAAGGCGAACGGCCTCCATCGCCGTATCCTTGATCGCGTCGCCAACGGATATGAAGCCAAGCAAGCGTTGCCTTGGGTTTTTCTCGGCGACCCAGATCACCGACAGTCCCTCATCCTCCATTGACTGCGCACGGGCTTCCTCGGACGCCGTTTCAATGCCGGTTTCCATCATCAATCGGCGACTGCCGATCAACAGGTCCCGACCGCCCACCATTGCAGCAACCCCCTTGCCGGCAATGGCCTGAAAGGAATCCGGCATACCTGTCGCCATGCCCTTCCCCTTCGCCGCCTCAATGACCGCGCGCGCCAGAGGATGTTCACTGCCGCCCTGCGCCACGGCGGCAAGCCGCAAAAGATCATCCTCGCCCCCGTCCGTCAGCGAGACGATGCGGTCAAGTATTGGGCGGCCTTCGGTCAGCGTTCCGGTCTTGTCCAGAACAACGGTATTCACCCTGTGGGCCAGTTCGAGGGATTCCGCATCCTTGATCAGGATTCCATGGCGGGCGGCGCGGCCCGTGCCAACCATGATGGCGGTGGGCGTAGCCAACCCGAGGGCGCAGGGACAAGCGATGACAAGAACAGACACGGCGACGATGATTGCGTCGGCCTGCGGCCAACCGATGAAGATGTCCTTGAAATAGCTGATGGCCGCGATGGCGATCACGGCGGGTACAAAGACCGAGGCGACCTTGTCGACCATCCGTTGTACGGGCGCCTTGGTGGCCTGAGCGGACTCAACCAGCCTTACGATGCGGGCGATGGCGGATTCCGCGCCAACCGTTGTCGCCTCGACCTCGACAAGACCGTCACCATTGACCGCGCCTCCCGTCACCGTATCGCCCTCATCCTTGGCGATCGGCATGCTTTCGCCCGTTATCAGGGATTCATCGGCCTGTGTCCGGCCCCGCAGTATGACGCCATCCACCGGGAAGCGTTCACCGGGCCTGACGCGGGTCACATCCCCGGCCCGCACGGATTCGGCGGGGACCTGGGTTTCATCGCCATCACGAATGACATTCGCGGTTTCCGGACGCAACGCCATCAGCGCGCGTATCGCCGCGGTTGTGCTGCGTTTGGCGCGGCCTTCCATGACCTTGCCGAGCAGGACAAGCGTGATGACGGAGGCGGAGGCCTCAAAATAGAAATGCCCGACGTGAGCCACCTCATCCGCAAGCATGTAGAGGCTTAACCCGTACGCCGCGCTGGTTCCGATTGCGACGAGCAGATCCATGTTGGCAGATAAACCGCGCAGGGCACCCCAGGCGGAACGATAGAACCGCGCACCTGCAATGAACTGGACCGGCGTGGCCAAAGCCAGCTGAACCCACCCGGGCATTGTCCATTCGACTCCGCCCCAAGACAACAGCATCTGAATCATGAACGGCAATGTCAGCAGGACCGATCCGGCTAGAACGATGGCGTCCCGACGGGCAGCAATAGCGATATCCATTTCAGCCAGCGCACGCCGTTCGGCCGGAATATCCGCTGGCAACGCCTTGAAGCCGGCTTTTTCAACGGCCGTCATGACAGATTCGTCATCGCCCGCGCCCGAGGGCCAGGTGACGGCCGCCTTCTCCGTCGCCAGATTTACGCTGGCAGCCACCACGCCGGG
>JAPHTL010000019.1 GCA_026193355.1 Rhodospirillales bacterium | reverse complement strand
GGGGCGGGGGCTCCGCTTTTTCCACCGGCGTTACGGGGACCCTGGGCGGCGCTTTCGGGTGTTCCATCTTCGGCGGCGGCGGCGGTGCGGCGACCACTTTCGCAATCCGTGGCTTGGCCGGAACAACCTCTTTGGCCGGAGCAGGTGGTTTTGCGGCGACCTGTTTTTTCACGGGCGGCGGCGGTGTGAAGGTGGATACGGCGCTTTCGCCCCTGGATGCATCATCCGGCATGGAGAGCCTTGAGGCAGGCGCGGCGGTCGGCGGCATTCTCAGGCCGCGCGACGATGCCCCGGGAAACTGCGGGGCCGGGCCGATCCCGATCCCGCCGTCGTCCAGCACACTCATGTCCACGACGACGGTTTCGTCATCGATCAGGTTGAGGAACTGTTGCTGGGCGCGGGCCTGTGGCGCAGTGAAACAAAGCGCGATGGCGGTTCCGGCAAGCATCAGGACGCGCAAACGCGCGGCAAGCGGACGATATTCTGCTGTCATATGCATTCGTACTTCCCCTGACCTTCCCTGTCACCCGTCGTACGCGGGTTGGAATCCTGTGGGAAAGATAAACAAGCGTCGCGGGACGCACAACCGGTTTGCTCACGGTTTGCTCGGCGGTGCGTTCAGTCCTTGTGCGTGACGACCTTGCTGAGCGGGCGGATCAGGTGCTCGTTGGCGCAGATCACGCTGCCTGTATCCAGCATCGCCTTCTTGCCGGAAATGTCGCTGACAAAGCCGCCAGCCTCGCGCACCAGCACGATTCCCGCCGCCATATCCCACGGCTTGATCCCCGTTTCCCAGAATCCGTCGAACCGCCCGGCCGCCACATAGGCAAGGTCGAGCGCCGCCGAACCGAACCGCCGCACGCCCGCCGTGACCGCCATGATCCCGGCCAGTTGCTTGAGGAAAAGTTCGTGATCCGGGCGGCCCAGAAAGGGAACGCCGGTGGCGAAAAGGGATTCTGCCATATCATTGCGGCCCGAAACGCGGAGCCGCCGTCCGTTCAGAAACGCGCCCTGGCCTTTTTCCGCCCAGAACATTTCGTCCTGAATCGGCGCGTAAATGACGCCAGCGACCAGCTCTCCGGCTTTTTCAAGCGCGATGGAAATGGCGAAGTGTGGAATGCCGTGCAGGAAATTCGACGTACCGTCGAGGGGGTCGATGATCCAGCAATGTTCGCCGTCGCCTTCAATTGCGCCCTGTTCCTCCATGAGGAAGCCGAACTCCGGCCGCGCCTTCTGCAATTCCTGGAACAGGATTTTTTCGGCCTTCGTGTCGGCAATGCTGACAAAGTCGGCGGGGCCTTTCTTGGATACCTGAAGCTGCTCGACCTCGCCGAAATCGCGCACAAGGGCGCGTCCGGCCTTTGAAGCGGCCGCCACCATGACATTGATCAGCGCCGAACGGCGCGCCATGTTTTTCATTTTATGATTGCCGTTCCTAGTCCTTGGCCCGCTCGACGTAGGTGCCGTCGGCCGTGTTTACGACAACGCGGGTTCCGCTTTCGATGAAGGGGGGAACCATGATCTTGACGCCGTTTTCCAGCAACGCGGGCTTGTAGGACGACGATGCCGTCTGCCCCTTGACCACGGGATCGGCCTCGACAATGGCCAGTGTCACGGAATCGGGGATGGCGACGCCGACGTGCAAGCCCTCAATGATCTTGACGACGCCAAGCATGCCGTCCTGCAGGTAGGCCGCCTGATCGCCGAGAACCTCGCTGGGCAGTGTGAACTGCTCGTAGGTCTCGCTGTCCATGAAATGCAGCGTATCGCCCTCGGCGTAAAGGAACGAACAGTCCTTTTCCTCGACCATCAGCTTTTCGACCGAGTCTTGGGTCCGCCAGCGTTCGTTGGTCTTGTTGCCGCCCTTGATGTCGCGCATCTCTACCTGGATGAAGGCGCCGCCCTTGCCGGGTTGCAGGATGTTGATCTTGAGCACCGACCACTGCTTTCCCTGATGATCAAGGATCATCCCTGGACGAATCTGATTGGCCTGAATCTTCATGGTGTCTTTTCCTGTTGCTGACCGGTTCCGCGCGTCCCATCGGCTGAAACCGCGCGGAACCTATCAGGTTGCTTCGGTGTCGGCAACAGCGCCGCGCGGAGGTTTGGCGGGCGGATAGGCGTGGGTTTCCCCCAGACGGTCGCGCACCCGGTACCGACCGTCGCTGTCGGCCTCGATCAGCGGCCCTTCGGCGGGCACCTTGCCGAAGCCGCCGGGGATGTCCAGCACATAGGTCGGCATGCAGATGCCCGACACCTGTTTGCGCAATTCGGCGACCAGTGCGCGGCCCTTGGCCAGCGTGGATCGAAAGTGCGCCGTGCCGGGCGCGAGGTCCGGATGATGCAGGTAGTAGGGCGTGATCCGCCTTGCAACAAGGGCGCGCATCAGGGCGGCCAGAACCTCCACATCATCGTTGACGCCCTTCAACAGCACCGTCTGGCTGAGCATCGGGATGCCTGCCTCAATCAGCCGGGCGCAGGCGGCGGTGGTCTCATCGGTCAGCTCATCGGGGTGGTTGCAGTGAAGTACGCAAAACACCGCCTTTTCCGCCCTTAGCGCCGCCAAGGTTTCGGCATTGACGCGGCGCGGGTCGGTGACGGGCACGCGAGTATGGATGCGCACGACCTCGATATGCGGGACGGCGGCAAGGCGGTGGACGATCTCGCCCAGCCGGGCGGGGGGCAGCATCAGGGGATCGCCGCCGGTCAGGATGGCCTCGCGCACCGCCGTGCGTTCCGCGATATAGGCGACGGCGGCGTCCAGCTCCGCATCTGACAGTGATCCATCGTCCTCGCCGATCTGCCCGCGACGAAAGCAGAACCGGCAATAGGCGGGGCAGTGCAGCAACGGTTTGACCAGCACCCGGTCGGGATAGCGATGCACGATTCCCCTGACCGGCGAATGCGCCTCGTCGCCGATGGGGTCGGGCGTATCGTCGGGATGGGGTTGCAGTTCCGCCGCCGTGGGCACGAACTGCCGCGCGATGGCCGGGGCCATATGGTCCAGCAGGTGCGGGGTGATGGCGATGGGCATGGCCTCGGCGGCGCGGTCCATGGCCTGTGCGTCATCCGCCCCAACCAACCCAACCAGCCCGGCCTCGATCAGTTCGCCCGCGCTGCGCAGGGTGCGCGGCAGGGGGATGGGGCGGTTGTTGGCATGGTTGTTGGCGCGGCTCATGCGTCGAATCCCTTTCAGGGGGCGGCTGGAAAGGGCATAAATGGGCCAGCACGCGACGGAGTCAAGCCGGACGGACCCTGCGAGGACAATGATGGCGACAAACATGCCATGGTGGGAGAAGGAGAATTTCAACCGCCGCCGCCCCTATCTGGCGGCGCGGCAGGCCATCCTGCGCGCCCTGCGCCGCTTCTTCGAGGACGCCGGGTTTGACGAGGTCGAAACCCCGGCCCTGCAGGTCTCGCCGGGGATGGAGCCGCACCTGCGTGTCTTCAAAACCGGGCTGGAGGAACCATTCGAGGCCTCGGCCCGCCCACTCTACCTGCATACCTCGCCTGAATTCGCCATGAAGAAGCTTCTGGCCGCCGGGATGCCGAAGATTTTTCAGGTGGCGCGGGTGTGGCGCAACGGGGAGCGTTCCGACCTCCACCACCCGGAATTCACCATGGTCGAATGGTACCGCGCCGGGGCCGGGTATGGGGATCTGATGGACGATTGCGAGGGGTTGGTGCGCGCCGCCGCGACCGCCGCCGGGGCGAAGGAACTCACGCACGTAAACCGACGCTGCGACCCCTTCGGGCCTTGGGAACGGCTGAGTGTGCAGGATGCCTTCGCCCGGTACGCGGGGATCGACCTGCTGGCGACCATCGCCACGCCGGGTGATCCGGAGCCCGACCCGGCCGCGCTGGCCGCCGGGGCCCGGCGCATCGGCGTGGAACCGGGGCCGGAGGATCGGTGGGAGGATATCTTCTTCCGCGTCATGCTGGACCGTATCGAACCCCGTCTGGGCGAAGGGCGGCTGACCATCCTTTATGATTATCCCCTCTGCCTCGCCGCGCTGGCCCGGCCCAAGCCGGATGATCCCGGTCTTGCCGAGCGGTTCGAGCTCTATGCCTGCGGGATGGAACTGGCCAATGCGTTCGGCGAACTGACCGATGCGGACGCCCAGCGCGACCGCTTCGCCCGCGACATGGACCTGCGCGAACGGCTCTATGGGGATCGGTTACCGGTGGACGAGGACTTCCTCGCCGCCCTCGCTCGCATCCCGCCCGAAAGCGCCGGCATCGCGCTCGGCTTCGATCGCCTCGTCATGCTGGCGAGCGGCGCGGCCCGGATCGAGGACGTGCTGTGGGCGCCTGTGGCGGGGGGATCGGCGGCGGGCGGATGATCCGCCCACCCTTGCTGCGGGTTGTTGTGACGAAAAACACACCCAAAACCTGTATCCTGCGTTAATCTTTCCCGCACGGCAAGGACAGGGGAACAGGCGGATGAGCGATCGGCCGGAGGATAACGGCGGCGGGAACGGGAAAGAGGAATACCACCTCTACCCGACGAAGGAGCAGATG
>JAPHTL010000013.1 GCA_026193355.1 Rhodospirillales bacterium | reverse complement strand
GGCTAACATCAGGGCCAGGGCGGTCAGAAAGACGGTACGAAGCAGTGGCACAGGCGACTCCCATTGAAATGATGCGTTATGATTTTTTTAGCATATTGCTCCGTCGGCCGCTACAGGGAAGGTCCGTATGGTCGAAGGGGGATCAAATCGTTTTCATGGTCAAGAGATTGGGCGCAAGAGGATGAAGTCAAAACAAACAGCAAAGAAGGAAGCGCCGGTAACCCTGCGGGCAAAGTTCCGAACACGTGACGGCGCCATCGGTCCGGGGAAAATCGCCCTGCTGAATTTGATTGAGGAAACCGGCGGCATCTCGGCGGCAGCAAGGGAACTGGGCATGTCCTACCGCCGCGCCTGGCATCTTTTGGACACTCTTAACGTCGCATTGGGCCAACCGGTCGTGGAAACGATAGTCGGCGGCGCGGGTGGTGGCGGCGCACGGCTGACTGCCGTTGGCAAGGAGCTTGTGTCCCGCTACGACGAAATGATGCTGCGCCTTGCCGCCGAATCAAAGGACTTCACGGACTGGTTGGCCACGATGCGGAATAACTCCACAAAAGCTTAGTTATTTTTAACGATTATAAGGTATTGTCCCGCAGTGATCGCTGGGCGCGCGCCGCCTTGATATGGCGCTGCGGGTGGTTTGATTTGTTCTGCATTGATGACGATCTGTTCCCCAGCCAATCGCACAGTGCCCCCTTTTACTGCCCGGACCAAAATGAATACGCTGAACAAAGATCCGATCACCAGATTATGGATTACATGCTTCGCCCTGTTCTGTGTCGTGAACGCACTGGTCCGGGCGATCATCCTTGCTGGCCATTGGAGCCATGGGGAAGCCCTTTCACTTCAGGGCCTGATGGTTTTTCCCATCGGCCTCATCAACGATATCGCCATCGGCGCCATCCTGAGCGCACCAATCTTTCTTGCTCTGCGCCTATTCCGTCCGCTGCTGAAAAAGCGCGGCGGAATGACCGCCGTTTTCATCGCGTTCTTCCTCGTCCTCCTGTTGCTTTGCTTCACCGCCGCAGCGGAGCTGATTTTCTGGGGTGAATTCGACAGCCGCTTCAACACGACGGCGGTCTATTATCTGGTTTTCCCCCGTGAAGTGTTGGGCAACATCAGGGAGTCCTTCGACCTGAGGCTGATCCTGCCACCCGTGGTCTTTTCGGCGGCCACCCTGTTCTGGTTCATGCGAAAAGGCCTGCGCGACGCGGTTCGTTTCGATGCGCCCGACCACACGAACAAGTTTGGCCTCGCCGCCACGGCCATTCTTGTCGTCATCAGCGCCGGTTATCTGGGCTGGGGACCATTGCACCCGTTCAAGGACCGCGTACTAAATGAAGTGTCGGATTCAGGGTATCGCTCCTTCCTGGCCTCCGCCATAAGCCGCAAGACGCAATACGAGGGCTATTACCCGGAACTGCCACCCGCCGAAGCGGTCGCCGAGCTTCAGGAAAGCCTTCGGCAGTCGGGAACGTCCTTTCCCCGCGGCTCGACCGATAACGCGACACTTCGCCATGTGCGGCCGCATGCGCCGGAGAAGAAGCTGAACGTAGTCCTGATCATCGAAGAATCCTTCGGATCGGTCTATTATGACGATCTGGGCCCCGAAGCGGCATCCGCGATCTCGCCCAATTTCCACAAGCTCGCCGCCGGTGGCATGTTCTTCAAGAACATCTACAGCACCGGCGACCGGACGGTCCGGGGGCTGGAAGCCCTGCTGACCTCCTTCGCGCCCATTCCCGGAATCTCGACGGTTCGACGCCCCGGGCACGACGGCATGTATTCCCTGCCCTGGGTCCTGAACAGCCACGGTTACGACAGCGCCTTCCTTTACGGCGGACATTCCGGATTCGACAACATGCGCCAGTACTGGGAAAGCATCGGGTTCCGGCATGTCTGGGAACAGGACGACATCAGGGAGCAAGGGTTCGCGACGGTCTGGGGCGTCGCCGACGAATACCTGTTCGAAGAGGCCCTGAAGCGACTGGACGAGAATACCGGCAATGGTAAGCCCTTTTTCCTTGGACTGCTGACCACCACCAACCACCGCCCCTTCACCTACCCCGCAGGGCGGATCAGCGCCGACCCGTTGGATAAAAAACGCGAGAATTCAGCCGCATATGCCGATTGGGCGCTGGGTGCGTTCATCGAAAAGGCGAAATCCCACTCCTGGTTCGAAGACACGGTCTTCGTCGTCATCGGTGATCATGGCCCCAAGGTTTTCGGGCGCGCCACGGTGCCTGTTCAGGCGTTCAGGGTCCCCCTCACCTTCTATTCACCGAAGAACATCGCGCCCTCCCGGCACGAAGTCGTGGGATCGAGCCTGGATGTCGCCCCGACCCTGCTGGGCCTTCTTGGGCTGGAATACGACAATCCTTTCTTTGGGCGAGACCTGCAGATGGTGGCGGAAGACGATGGACGGGCCAGCATGTCCTACAACTTCACGGTCGCCTATGCCGAACACGGCAAGGTTGCGGTCTTGAAGCCCAACGCGACAACTGAATTCTATGCGATGACGAACGATATTCTGGCTCTTCATCCCCTGCAGGGGAAAGACCCGAAGCTGGAAAAGAAGGCTATCGCCCAGACGCAGACGGCCTACAACATGTTCTATTCGCACCATTTCCACTTCAACTGACTGTCCTATGAAACGGCGGACAGTCACCGTCATCGTCAACTCCCACGCCGGAAGCGGAAGGAAGAAGCGCTTCCTGCAAGACGTGCTGGGGGCGTTGCGCACCGGGCAGGCCCAGGTGACAGTGCAGGAAACGGTCGCACCGGGGCACGCCACGCAACTGGCACGGGGGGTCGACGGCAGCGATCTTGTCGTCATCGCGGGCGGAGACGGAACCGTTAACGAGGTCCTTAACGGATTGCCTGACGGCTTTGCGGGCGAACTGGCGGTGATTCCAATCGGGACGGCAAACGTCTTCGCACGTGAGCTCGGCCTTCCCGGATCGGCGAAGCAGTTGGCCGGATTGTTTCTGAACGGTCCTTCACGGGATTTTTATGTCGGGCAGGTCAACGGCCGCAAATTCGCCTGCATGGCCGGAATCGGTTTCGACGCGCAAACCGTCACCAACCTCAATCCGGCGACCAAGCGGCGTTTCGGAAAACTCGCCTATATCGTGGCGGCCCTGCGGGTTCTGATGTCCGGCGATTGGCGGGAAATAACCGTCGAGAGGGACGATGGCCCGCCCTCGCGGGCCGTTCATCTGGTTTTTTGTAAAAGCGGCTTTTACGGCGGCGCGTTCCAGGCCCACCAGAGATCCAGCATCTTCGCCCGAAATCTGGGGGTCGTTTCGATCGACACAGCCCGAAGGTGGGCGCTGATACGCTTTGTACTCGCATCCCTGCTGGGTCGTTCGCCTGCTGTCGACCTCGCCGAAAAGACGGTTCTCGTCACCGCCCCCGCCAGCCTTCCGGTGCAACTGGACGGCGACTGTCTGGAAACGACCCCCTGCGCTGTTTCCATATGCGATATGCCATTGCGCATCGTCCACAACGGCTGACCCCGGATCGCCACGGTGCCCCTAAAAGAAAACGCCCGGGCCGTTGCACGACCCGGGCGCGTTTCGCGAAACTGCGAATTACTTCGCCAATTGCAGGTTCTTGACCGCGAAAAGGCGGGAAACCAGCGGCGTCTCCTCGTACTTCTTCAATCCCTTGACCGCCAGCAGAGTGACGAAGGGTTCGACGGCCACAAGTGCAAGGTACGAAGCGGCAAAAGACAGCCATGCGGAAAATGGGGTCTGGACCTCGCCGATGAACAGCCAGAAGCCTACCATGCCGGTAACGCCCGCGTAATACATAGCGTCGAGTTGGACGATCCGCGCCCAGCTGATGCGCTGATTCAGCGACTTGTCAAACAGCCGCCGACCCATCGTGTAATGGACGGTTAGCAGAGGCAGCATCAGCGACAGGCTGTTGACGCCCAGATGAATCAAGTCGCCGGGATTGAACAGCAGGCCCTGAACCAGCAAGCCAAGGCCGAAGCCAAGAAGCACAGGCACGAAGCCAAGGGTAAGGTACATGGCCATGGCGCCCACGAAATGAAGTTCGGATGCACCGACCGGCATATGAAAGCTTTCCATGAAAACCGAGAAGAAGGCTGCGGCGGCCACCGTCTTGAGCGGCGCCCATGGTTCGCGAACCAATTGTTTGAGGTGCGCCACGACGCCCCAGGCAACCACTGTAACGGCGCCTGCATTGGCAAGTATGACCTTCGCGGGAGCGACGAATCCGGGTTCGATATGCATAAAATTCTCCTTTCTGCACCCACCGTGCATTTTCAAATGACATCGCCACACCGGTGTTCGTACCGGCGGCAACACGCTTTCCTGTCACGGCGGCCAGGTTTCCTGGCTCGCGGGTCGCCGCCCGCGCCCGACCTTCCCGGCTTCCCAGTGGTCGTTCGTTGGGCGAGGGCTCTCCGCTCACAGTTGCGGGGGCAGCCACGGCCTCAATCGTTTCCCCGGTCCGTTGACCGGTGAAAACGACCGCTCCGTGTTCCCTTGCCTCCAATTCCGGAAACGCCCGGAAGCGGAGGCGAAACCGCCGCTCGGGACACTATCGCCCAGCTTCCGGCAGCCGTCAAAGGGTTCCGCACACATCTTTTTCCATTTTGGTCGAACCCGGCGATTCCCGTTGAATCGCAAGGTGCTGCGCCGCTTTTTCGAAACAAATTGTTAAGGGTTGCCCCGATAGTATTGAGTCTTGGGAATGAATCGACGGCGATGGAACTTGACATCGCATCGGGCGGAGGACATTTTCCCGGGTGATCCGAGGTGCAGAAACACAGCGTTTCCGGGCCTCAGAGGTAAAACAGACCATTTTGGCCGAGACATCAAGGGGGCTTCAGAACCGGCATGCGCGGCGCGCGATTTCCGATTGCGGCGATTCTGGTGTCCGGCGCGGTAGCAACCGCCTCGTTCCTGATCTCCCTCCCCTCCTCGTACGAGCATGGCGCGGAAACCGCAGCCAACGACGTTGCGTATGCTCCGGGGTCCGGTCTGACGCCACCGTCCATCACTGAATCCGAATCCGTCACCGTCGGCGCTTCCGCATCGGCCGCCATCATCCCGAATGCCATCGACGCGCCGATTGAAAAAACGCCGGCACCGCCCTATGAACGGACGCTGACCATCGGCAAGGGCGATACGCTGATGGCGATGCTGACCGATGCCGGGATCAAACGTGGCGATGCGTACGAAGCGATCACCGCGCTTTCAAAAATCTACAGCCCGCGCCGTCTTCTGCCCGGTCAGGAAGTGACCCTGACCTTTCATCCCGACCCGGAAGGAAAGGAAGATGACCGCTTCGCCGCGCTGACGCTGGCCACTGCGGTTGATCGGGAAGTTCATGTCACGGAAACGGACAAGGGCGCGTTCAAGGCGAACGAGATTGAAAAACCCCTGTTGCGTTCCGTTCACCGCAATCAGGGCGACATACAGTCCAGCCTCTATGTGGCGGCGATGCGCGCGAACCTGCCTGAGGCGGTTCTGATGGAATTGATCCGCGCCTATTCGTGGGACGTCGACTTCCAGCGCGACATCCAGCCCGGCGATGCCTTCGAGGTGATGTACGAGCGCCTTGACACCGAGGAAGGCGAATTGGCCCGTTACGGCGATGTGCTCTACGCCGCCCTGACGCTAAGCGGCAAGCATTACCCCATCTATCTGCACACGACCAGGGACGGCACCACCGACTATTTCGACGACAAGGGCCGCAGCGCCAAGAAGGCCCTGATGCGCACACCGATCAACGGCGCCAAGCTGTCGTCGCGCTACGGCAAGCGCATGCACCCGATCCTCGGCTACACCAAGATGCACAAGGGCGTCGATTTCGCCGCGCCCCCCGGCACGCCGATCCTGGCCGCCGGCGACGGGGTCATCGACCATGCCGGCACCAACGGGGCCTATGGCAAATACGTTCGCATCCGTCACAACGCCGAGTATTCGACCGCCTATGCGCATATGAAGGGCTATGCCCGCGGCATCAACCGCGGAACACGGGTGCGCCAGGGGCAGGTCATTGGCTATGTCGGCTCCACCGGGCGTTCGACCGGCCCGCACCTGCACTACGAAATCCTGCGCAATGGGCGGCAAACCAACCCGCTCAACGTCAAGATGCCCTCGGGGGTCCAGTTAAAGGGAACCGATATGGCGCGGTTCGAGACTACGCGCCGCGAAATGGAACAACAGTTTTCCGCGCTGGAAAGCGGCCTGGCGGTGGCCGAGAACGAGGCCCAGCGCTAGGGAACGCCAATACGAAATCCAATGCCGCCCGCACGTGAGGGGGGTCGCCCGGTGACAGGCGGCCCCCTTCGCCGTTTGGGGGGGCAGGGATCAATCCAGGGCTTCTTCCGCCACGCTCTTTCCATTGATGGTCAGGCCGCCCTTCCCGGAAGAAACCTTCACGGTGCCGCCATCCGCGACGTTGCCTTCAAGGATCATGGAGGCCAACGGGTTTTGCAGGCTGCGCTGTATCACCCGGCGCAACGGTCGTGCGCCATAGACCGGATCGTACCCTTCTTCACCCAGCCACTTCCGGGCCTTGTCGTCCAGTTCCATCGTGATCTTGCGATCCGCCAACAGGACCGTCAGGTGCCTGACCTGAATATCGACGATGCCGCCCATGTGTTCGGGGAACAGGCGATGGAACAACAGGATCTCGTCCAACCTGTTGAGGAATTCCGGCCGGAAGGCGTCGCGCACCACAGCCATGACCTGGGACCGGACCTCGGTCGAATCATGCCCCTCTTCCTGTGCGGCCAGAATATCGCCGCCAAGGTTCGAGGTCAGAACGATCAGGGTATTGCG
>JAPHTL010000213.1 GCA_026193355.1 Rhodospirillales bacterium | reverse complement strand
CAGCGTTACCGGCATCCTCCAGTCCGTTGGCACGGCGACGGACGGCATGAAGGCTTCGTCACAGGCGATGGCGGCGACGGCGGAAGAAACCAGCCGTCAGTCAGGCGCGGTCGCGGCGGCCTCCGAAGAGGCATCGGCCAACGTGCAGACGGTGGCCTCGGCATCCGAGGAACTTTCCGCCTCGATCCAGGAAATCAGCCGTCAGGTGTCGCAATCCACGCAGATTGCGTCGAACGCGGTGCATGAGGCCGAAAAGGCCAACGAAATGGTCCAGAGCCTCGCCACCGCGGCCAACAAGATCGGCGAGGTCGTCGCCCTGATCACCGACATCGCGGAACAGACGAACCTGCTGGCGCTCAACGCAACGATCGAGGCGGCGCGGGCTGGTGAAGCGGGCAAAGGCTTCGCCGTTGTCGCGTCCGAGGTGAAGAACCTGGCCAACCAGACCGCCAAGGCGACTGAAGAGATCAGCGCACAGATCGGCGGCATCCAGACAGCGACGCAGAACTCGGTCGAGGCGATTGGCGGGATCACCGAGACGATCTCGCAGATCAACGAGATATCCTCGGCGATTGCAGCCGCGGTTGAGGAACAGGGCGCAGCCACGCAGGAGATTGCACGGAACGTGGAGCAGGCCTCGGCCGGCACGACGGAGGTGTCGTCGAACATCCAGGGCGTCAGTCAGGCGGCAGGAGAAACCGGCGAGACAGCCACCCGGGTCATGGATGCAACAAACGCCATGACCGAACAGACCGAGACACTGCGGAAGGAAATCGAGAGCTTCCTGAAAGGGATCAACCAGAGCTAACCAGCCGCATTTCCCTCCCCCCCTCGTCCATCGGGCGGGGGGGATGAGGGAAGTTCCGCCGGATAGCGGACAATCCGCGGTGGAATGCGGTGCACCAGCACAGCGATCCCCACCAGCACCAGCGCCCCCACCAGAATCGGGAAGATCAGGAAATCGACGCCCGGACCGGTCATGAAAATGACGATGGGGTCGGCCCCGGCCGGTGGATGCGACAGGCGGACGACGGCCATCACGAAAATCGCCGCCCCCACCGCGATTGCAATCGCCCACCATTCGTCGTGCGGCATGATCTGATAAAGCGCGAGGCTGAGTGCGGTGGCCACCACATGGCCGCCGATCACATTGGCAGGTTGCGACAGGGGGCTTTCGGGGATGCTGAACAGCAAGACGCAGGACGCCCCAAAGGGCGCGATCAAAAAGGGGATATCGGTCCACAGGGACAGCAGTCCCATGGCCGCGATGCCCAGCGCGCCGCCGAGGCCGGCCTTGATCCATCCGGCGGCCCTCATTTGCGGCTGATGGCGATGAACAAAGCGTTTTGGCATCTTTCCCCCTTCAAGGGTTCACCCTCTCGACGGCGGATCATTGGACATCCGCCGCCCGCCGCCAAGGGCCAGTCATGGCCCCATCAATAGTGCCACAACCGCAACCGCAGGCAACCATCCTCGCTTGTTGCCTTCCCCCCTGCCCTTCGCTATGTCAGTCTGATCGTCGGTTCATCACAGAATAAGGTCGTCGCCCGTGACCGCCTGCCGCCTCTATATCATCACCCCGCCCGCGCTGACCGCCACCGAAGCCGCCCTGTCCGCCTTTGGCGACGATCTGGCCCGCGCGCTGGATGCTGGTGATGCCGCCAGCGTGCAACTGCGCCTGAAGGACGCGGATATGGACGGGGGCGACGATGCCGTGCGCCGCGCCTGCGATGCGCTTCGCCCCATCGTGCAGGACCGCGACGTGGCCTTCCTGCTCAACGACCGGCCCGATCTGGCGGCCGAGACCGGCTGCGACGGCGTTCATATCGGGCAGGAGGACGCGGGATACGACGCGGCGCGCAAGCTTGTCGGATCGAATGCGATTGTCGGCGTCACCTGCCACAACTCCCGCCATCTGGCCATGACGGCGGCGGAAAAGGGCGCGGATTACGTCGCCTTCGGCGCCTTTTTCCCCACGCAAACCAAACAACCCAGGGCGCAGGCCGAACTGGAAACACTGGAAATATGGAGCGCCACGATGACCACGCCCTGCGTCGCCATCGGCGGCATAACGGCAGCCAACTGCGCGCCGCTGGTCCGCGCCGGGGCGGATTTTTTGGCCGTGGTCGGCGCGGTGTGGAACCACCCGGACGGCCCCGCCGCCGGGGTGCGGGCGATGAACGACGCGATCAGGGCGGCAGCGGAAAGCTAGGCATCCGTCAGCAGTTCCGCTTTGCTGTCCGTCCCCCGGTAGGCGATGACGATTTCGTTCGTTTCAGTGTTCTCATAGGCGACCGCGTAGAAGTCGGAGTCGATGGGCTGGTATTGACCATCGCCCCAAGTTTTCAAGGTAAGTTGCCACTTAACGGGAAGTTGATCATGGATTTGCAGGCTCGTGTTTTCGTTCCCAAAGCCTGCGTAAGCTTCAAGCGCAAGATATGCATATTCCAATTCGGTGGTCATTATCGGCCTCCCCCTGAATTAGAATTTAATCCCAGCATCCGCGACCCCGGACGTGGATAGCGTACTTGACGTGATCGCCAAGCTTTCGCTTCTTGATGTAAAGAGTTCTTGCTTTTCTGGGTAGTAACCAGTCGAAAAATCTAGCAGGCCAAAGCTTGTCGGCTTTCCCCTGATGGAGAGAGTTGCTTTCTTGCGGTAAAAAATTTCATCTTCTTCATCCGGTATAGGAACCCGCCTTTTCGGATCAATTGGCTGGTTGGGGTTTTTCAGCGGATACAGAAGGGTCAACCCGTCCAGCAACAGTTCGTCAGGATCGTAGTTCCACATCCGATCCACCAAGGTAAGTGGGCGAACGATCTTTTTATTGTGATTGTACTCAGGGTGGCGGCCGATCCGTTTAGACAAGCTAATTGCTGATAGCTCCTGCACCTTTTGCAGTTCTTCTGCCACCGCCGAATCATGTGACCAAACTTCACGAGGCGTGATACGAAGATTGATTCCACGATATAATAGATTTTTCCCCTTCTCAGGCCGCAGCCACGGCACGTCGTCGCGGGGGTCGGTGAGGTTGCCGAACAGGCTCCAGCCAAGCACCCGCCAACCCGTCGGGCGCATGGTGGCGCCGTGGTATTGCACCCGCGCCGCCGGGTGATCGAAGTAGGCGTCCGAGACGATCTTCTCCACCACCGTGGGGTTTTCCGCATCGTCGGTCAGCAGGATCACCGGCTTGACGCCGTAGGGTTCCTTCAATTCCT
>JAPHTL010000120.1 GCA_026193355.1 Rhodospirillales bacterium | reverse complement strand
TCAAGTTGCCCAAGTTCATCCACCGTGCGTATGGGTTCAAGAACCGGTCCCTCGCCTTCCTTGAAGGCAACACCCTGTCCCAGCGCATCGGGAATGACCAGAATATCGGAGAACAGGATCGCCGCATCGAAACCATAGCGTCGCAACGGCTGAAGCGTTACCTCAACGGCCAGATCCGGCGTATAGCAAAATTCGAGGAAATTGCGTGAAGTGCTCCGGATTTCACGATACTCCGGAAGATAGCGGCCAGCCTGACGCATCAGCCAGAAGGGCGGCGGCGTAACCGTCTTTCCCTGCAAGGCCTGAAGGAACCGCTTGTTTTTCACATTCTCGGACATACCGTTCTTTCCTCGTCAAAGGCACCCGTATTCATCAACAGGTCCACACCATACATAAAACCTTTTTATATAAAAGAATAAGGTTGAAGTAGTTGTTGGTGGGTGGATACCCGGGGATAATCAATCATCCACAGGTTATCCTCATTTTGTTGTTTTCCAATTCCGGTACCTGAAATCCGTGTGTGCAGAATTGGGATAATCAATCCATTTCCACGGTATCCATGCGCTTTTATGCGTCGTGGAAAAAACGGGAATATCGGGGATGGAAAAAAAATCGGGAACGGTTCTCACCGTTAAGGAAAAGCATGTAAAATTTCGTACACTTGTGGAAGACGGCATGCACCGTTTGTCATGAAGTGGCATGGATAATACACAAGCTGGAAAAACAGCCGGTTATCCCCGTTGCATGCGGGGCCTGTGGACAAAAGGGGTTTCGGAAATGGCGCATACCAGCGACGCGAACGAAGGCGATGATTTACCGGAACCGAATGAAGAGGTCGCCTTTCATATCCACCTCGTTTCCGATTCAACAGGTGAAACGGTCAACGCCGTCGCCCGCGCCTGCCTTGTTCAGTTTGATGGCCTGAACATAATGGAACACGACTGGCCACTGATCCGCACGACGGGCCAGATGGAAAAGGTTCTCACCGCCATCGTCGATAAACCGGGCATCGTCCTGTGCACGCTGGTCAATACCGATCTGCGCCGGGTCCTGGATGAAGGGTGTCGGCGTCTGAACGTTCCAATGATCCCGGTTCTGGAACCAATCATCGCCGCATTGGGCGGCTTTCTCCATGCCGAAGCCCGCGCCCTTCCCGGTCGCCAGCATGTCCTTGATGCGGAATATTTCGACCGCATAGATGCGATGCACTTTGTTCTGAGCCACGATGACGGGCAATCCAGTCGTGATCTGGAAGAGGCGGACGTCATTCTGCTCGGCGTTTCGCGGACATCGAAAACGCCGACCTGCATCTATCTGGCCAATCGGGGTATTCGTGCGGCGAATATTCCCGTTGTTCCCGGCCTTCCGCTGCCGCCTGAACTGTTCGAAGTTAAACGTCCCCTGATCGTAGGTCTGACGAAGGATCCGAAACGGCTTGTCCAGATTCGCAAGAACCGTTTGCGCATGCTCAACCAGAACGAGGAAACGGACTACGTCGATCCGGAAATCGTCACGCGCGAAGTTGCCGATGCGCGCCGCCTTTACACGAAACACGGCTGGCCAGTTATCAATGTTTCCCGCCGTTCCATCGAGGAAACCGCCACCGCCATCATCCAGTTGATCAACAACCGCCGGGAAGAGACCGCGTGATCGGGAAGAACGCAACGCTCGTTCTTGCTTCGGCAAGTTCGGCCCGCGCACGACTTCTGACCGAAGCTGGTCTGATTTTTTCGCAAGCCCCTGCCCATGTGGATGAATCGGTGATCAAGGATGAAATGGCGGCGCGAGGAACACCGCCAGAAGATGTCGCCATGGCGCTGTCGGAAAAGAAAGCCTTGAAAACCGGTGCGGAGCATCCGGGGACCGTGGTGATCGGGGCCGATCAGATGCTTGAATGTGGGGGGCGGCTGTATGACAAACCCATGAACCGTGATGATGCGCGCCGGCAGTTGCGCGCGCTGCGCGGCAATACCCATCGTCTGATCAGCGCCGTCTGTATCGTTCAGGAAGAGACGGTTCTCTGGCGGCACGTGGACCATGCGCGGATGACCATGCGCAACTTCAGCGATGGTTTCCTTGAACAATATCTTGAACGGGCCGGACAGGCGGTTCTTGGAAGCGTCGGTGTCTATCACCTTGAGGGATTGGGCATGCAGCTTTTCGAAAAAGTCGATGGGGATTATTTCACGGTCCTCGGCCTTCCCATGCTGCCCCTTCTGGGCTACCTGCGGGAAAAGGGTGTGATCGATTCCTAGATCAACCTCCGTTCAGGTGGAATCCCCTGAACGGAGAAAAGTTGATCGTTATCAATAGTATCGAGCATCTTATCTGCGCTCGTTTGAGCGCAGGATGCTCTAGTGTGGAATCGCAACGCGGATTAAGATGGTTCCGGTTGTCGATGAGCGGCGGGGAAGAGCGAAGGAAACGACACGGTGACGATCAGTGGCAAAGCGCGTATCGCCGGTGTGATGGGATGGCCCGTGGCCCATTCCCTGTCGCCGCGCCTGCACGGCTTCTGGCTGGACCGATACGGGATCGACGGGGCCTATGTGCCGCTGGCCGTTCCGCCCGAAGGGATCGAGCAAGCCTTGCGTGCGTTGCCCGCCCTGGGCTTTCGGGGCTGCAACGTGACAATCCCGCACAAGGAAAAGGCGCTCCTGTCCGTCGATCAGGCGTCCGAGGTCGCGGAACGGATCGGCGCTGTGAATACGGTGATCGTGCGTGATGACGGAACCCTGTTTGGCGACAATACGGATGGTTTCGGCTTTTTGGCGAACCTGCGTGAAACGTTGCCGGACTGGTCGGCGAAAACCGGCCCGGCGGTGGTGATCGGCGCGGGGGGCGCGGCGCGCGCCGTGCTGGCGGCCCTTGATGATGCGGGCGCGCCGGAAATCCGTTTGATCAACCGGACGCGGGAACGGGCCGACGCGCTGGCCGCCGATCTGGGTGGCGCAATATCCGTGACCGACTGGGCGGCGCGCACCGATGCGCTGGATGGCGCGGCATTGCTTGTCAACACGACCAACCTTGGGATGACAGGGCAACCGCCACTGGATCTGGATCTGGCGGCGCTGCCGGAAGACGCCGTGGTCAACGATATTGTTTACAATCCGCTGGAAACGCCGCTGCTGCGCACGGCGGCGCAGCGCGGAAACACGACGGTCGATGGTCTGGGCATGCTTCTCCATCAGGCCCGGCCTGGTTTCGCCGCCTGGTTCGGGACGGAGCCGGTCGTCGACGGGGATTGTCGCGCCCATGTTCTTGCGGGTCTGACCGGATGATGGGCCGATGATCGTTCTTGGTCTTACCGGCTCCATCGGTATGGGAAAGACGACGACGGCGCGTATGTTCCGCCGTCTGGGCGTACCGGTTCACGATGCCGATGCCGAGGTTCACCGTCTGCTTGGTCCCGGTGGGGCTGCGGTGTCTGCCGTGGCCGAGACG
>JAPHTL010000044.1 GCA_026193355.1 Rhodospirillales bacterium | reverse complement strand
TTGAGCCCGGCCGCCATCTAGTTTTTCTCTTCCATCTGCCGCGACACAATGGCCGAGAATTCACCGGCGAACGTATCGAGCCGCCCGGCGTAGCGATCAAGGTCCTTTGAAAGCTTGTTATAGGCGACAACGGCAGGGATCGCCGCAACCAGCCCCAGTGCAGTGGCGAACAGGGCCTCGGCAATACCCGGCGCGACGACGGCAAGACTTGTGTTCTTGGTCATCGCAATGGCCTGGAAGCTGTTCATGATGCCCCAGACCGTCCCGAACAGACCGATGAACGGGGCGGTGGCGCCGGTCGATGCAAGGAAGGTCATGTTGCGTTCGGTCCGGTCCATCTCGCGCGACATCGTGATCTGCATGACCCGGTCAATGCGTTCCCCAAGGCTGCTGAACTGTGGCTCGCCGACACGCTCCCCGCGTTCGCGCGATCGCTTCCATTCGCGCATCGCCGTGGCGAAGACCGCTGTCATCGGATCCTTCGGATTGTTACCCACGCGGTCATAAAGGGTGTCCAGCGAACCACCCGACCAGAATGCGCTTTCGAATTCGTCGGCATGAGCATTGAGGCGGCGCAGGCGGCGCCATTTGTCAAATATGATCGCCCAGCTCCAGACCGACGCCGCAGCCAGCATGATCATCACGGTCTTTACCACCAGGTCGGCGCGCAGGAACAACCCGAGCATCGACATGTCGTGGATTGCCACACTTCCACCCAGTGTAGCGGCTTCAATGACGCTGTTCTCCATGGCTCTGTCCGTCACTCCCTGAAACAGAATTCGTCAAACGCGCGGCGAACATCGGCCGGAAGCCGTGTCGGACGCCCGTCGGAACTGATACAGGCCAGCCGCACATTCATGCGAACGAGGTCTTCGTCCGCGCGCCTGACCCATTGATTCATGTCGACGCTTGCCCCGCCGACCGCCGTGATCCGTGTTCGGACCTCCAGCATATCGTCGAGCCGCGCCGAACGCAGATAATCGGTTTCGCACCGACGCACGACAAGGGTGACCCCGCCTTTTTCACCGCCATCCATAAGCCTGGAATGATCCAGTCCAGCCGTTCGCAGGTACTCGGTCCGTCCGCGTTCGGCGAATTTCAGGTAATTGGCGTAAAACACCATTCCCGCCGCGTCGGTATCCTCGAAATAGACCCGAACCGGCAACACATGCACGCCGTCCACGATCACCCCCGCCGCGTCAGTCATCATCCCCGGTCCCGTTGCCATTGAACAGTTCGGGCATGTCGCGCTTCGCCGGCGCCGCCAGGCCAAGATGCCGATAGGCGTTTTCCGTCAACATGCGACCACGCGGCGTGCGCATCAGCAGCCCCCTCTGGATCAGATAGGGTTCGATCACTTCCTCGATGGTGTCGCGCTGTTCGGACAGCGCCGCAGCAAGGGTTTCAACCCCGACCGGCCCACCGCTGTAATTCTCGGCAATACAGCCGAGGTAACGCCGATCCATGGCGTCCAGCCCCATGTGGTCGACTTCCAGACGATCAAGGGCCGCATCGGCAAGGTGGGCATTCACCGGGCCACTTTCCGCGACCGCTGCGAAATCACGCACCCGGCGCAGCAACCGCCCGGCAACCCGGGGCGTACCGCGCGACCGCCGCGCGATCTCTCCCGCACCGTCCTCGGTCAGCTCCATGCCCAATACACGCGCGCCACGGCGCACGATGCGCACAAGGTCCTCGTCATCATAAAAATTCAGGCGCATGGGAATCCCGAACCGGTCGCGCAAAGGCGTGGTGATCAGTCCGGACCTGGTGGTCGCGCCGATCAGGGTGAAGGGATTCAGGTCGATCCGCACCGACCGGGCCGCAGGCCCTTCCCCGATGATGAGGTCGAGTTGAAAGTCTTCCATCGCAGGATAAAGGACTTCTTCTATGGCAGGATTAAGGCGATGGATTTCGTCGATAAAGAGGACATCACGGGGTTCCAGATTGGTCAGCAGGGCCGCCAGATCGCCCGCCTTGGCCAGAACCGGGCCTGATGTCGCACGGAACCCTACCCCCAGTTCCCGCGAAACAATCTGCGCCAGCGTCGTCTTGCCCAACCCCGGCGGTCCATAGAACAACACATGATCCATCGCCTCGCCGCGGGCGCGGGCGGCTTCGATGAAAACGCCCAGATTCTCGCGCACCTTGTTCTGCCCGATGAAGTCGTCCAGAACCTTGGGGCGCAGCGATCCCTCGGCGGTGTCTTCCCCGGTCTGACCCGGAGCCACCATGCGTTCTTCGTCCATGCCCTAACCCCCCTTCGGCGCGAGTTCGGAAAGGGCGAGACGAATTACCGCCTCCAGCCTCGCTTCCGACCCAAGCTCCCGGATGGCCTGTGCGGCGGCGCCAAGCGCATCGGTTCGCCCATAACCGAGATTGACCAGCGCCGATGCAGCCTCTCCCGCCTTCCGGGCGGCATCGTCTGCATCGTCTTCTGCGCTTTTCCCACCCCCTCCGGACGCCTTGCCCTTTTCAGGAGAAACAACGGCAACGGGCCCGAGCGCCAGGGCGCCAGCCTTGTCCTTCAATTCACTGACCACCCGGGCGGCGAGCTTTGGCCCGACACCGGATGCGCGGGAAACGGCGGCCTTGTCCTGCGCCGCAATCGCCTGAAGCAACTGGCTGGGCGGCAAAACCGAGAGAATGGCCAGCGCCACGCGCGAACCGACCCCCTGCACGGTGCTGAGCAGACGGTACCAGTCACGTTCCGCAGAATCGGCGAAACCGTATAGGTGGATATGGTCCTCGCGGACGTGGGTCTCGATGAACAGCCGCGCGGCTTCGCCCGGCGGGGGCAGCACGGAAAGGGTGCGGCGCGAACAGAACACCAGATAGCCGACCCCGTTCACATCAATGACGGCCCAGTCATCTCCGGTCGAATCGACAAGGCCGGACAGCTTCGAAATCATTGCGTCCCTTCCTCCGCCGCTGCAATCCGCGCATTTGTCGCCCTGTGGTGCGCATGACAGATGGCCACGGCCAAGGCATCCGCCGCATCCGCTGTTTCCAGTTGGGCGCCAGGCAAAAGGGTGCGCACCATCATCTGGACCTGCTCCTTGGCCGCATGGCCATTTCCAACAACAGACTTCTTCACCAGAGTTGCCGAATATTCGGCCACGGGCAAGCCGGCATGGGCCGGGACCAGCAAGGCGATCCCTCTGGCATGGCCGAGCTTGAGCGTCGATTCCGGGTTTCGGTTGACGAAGGTTTCCTCGACGGCGGCCTCATGCGGATCATGCTCGCGGATCACCACCGTAAGACCTTCGTAAAGCCGGGCAAGGCGTTCAGCCAGGCTGCCGCTTCCGGTCGCAACCGAACCATCCGCCACATGACGAAGGCGGTTCCCATCCACTTCGATCACCCCCCAACCGGTGACCCGGAGGCCGGGATCGAGGCCAAGCAATCGCATCAGGCGCTCAAACGCTCCATCACGTCGTCGGGAATGTCGAAATTGGATGCCACGCGCTGCACATCATCGTTGTCCTCAAGCACATCAATCAATTTGAGCAATGACTGCGCCCTTTCTTCATCGACCGGGGTGGTGTTCTGCGGCTTCCATTCAAGCCGCGCGCTTTCCGGCTCTCCGAATTTCTGTTCCAGAGTGTCACGCACCGCACTCAGATCATCGGGGCGGCAGACGATTTCATGCCCCTCCCCGTCGGAGCTCACGTCCTCGGCGCCCGCTTCCAGGGCCGCATCGAACATGGTTTCGGCATCACCTGCCGCCGCGGGATAGATGACCATCCCAACCCGATCGAACATGAATGCGACGGAGCCCGTTTCGCCGAGGTTTCCACCGTGCTTGGAGAAAGCCGCGCGCACATCG
>JAPHTL010000078.1 GCA_026193355.1 Rhodospirillales bacterium | reverse complement strand
GCCATGATCAACCACAACACCACCGAGGTGTTTTTCGACGACCTGCGCGTTCCAGCCGAGAGTCTGATCGGCGAGGAAGGGAAGGGGTTCCGTTATATCCTGGATGGCATGAACGCAGAACGCATCCTGATCGGGGCGGAATGTGTCGGCGACGCCCGCTGGTTCATCGAAAAGGCGCGAGACTACGCCAATGATCGTCAGGTGTTCGGCCGCCCGATTGGCCAGAATCAGGGGGTTCAGTTTCCCATCGCGCGCGCCTATGCCGCGAATGAGGCCGCGGCGCTGATGGTGGACAAGGCGGCAGGGCTTTTTGATCGGGGTGAGGCCTGCGGGGCGGAGGCCAACATGGCCAAACTGCTGGCGTCCGAAGCATCGTGGCAGGCCGCCGACATGTGCTTGCAGACGCACGGCGGTTTTGGATTTGCCGAGGAGTATGATGTCGAACGCAAGTTTCGTGAAACGCGGCTTTATCAGGTTGCGCCCATATCGACGAATCTGATCCTGTCATTCATCGCTGAACACGTTCTTGGCTTGCCTCGTTCCTTTTGATCAAAAGTGAGGAGAGGCGTAAGGTAGAGGCACCATGACCGAAGAAAAGAAAAAACGTAGTTTTAAAGGTGTCCGTGCGCTGGTGGTTGAGGATGACCCCGCAGGGGCGAAGCTGATCACCATGGTTCTGAACGACATCGGGATCGCGCGCGTGATCACGGCCGAAGATGGCGTTGCGGCCATGGAGGAAATCGAGAAGGCGGGACGAAACGGTTTCACCCTGATCATCTGCGACTGGAACATGCCGCGTATGTCTGGCCTTGAACTGCTGGAGAAGGTGCGCGGTGCCGGGATCAATGTTCCCTTCGTCATGATCACCGGTCGCAACACCATCGATTCGGCGGTGGACGCCAAGAATATGGGGGTCAGCGCGTACCTTCCAAAGCCATACACGCCCGATCAACTGGCCCGCAAGATCATGGAGATCATCGCGCCGCCCATGGGCGTGTGATTCTGGTCAGGCGTCCAGTACGCGCCTGATGGTCTTCAAAAGGGATTCGGGGGATACCGGTTTTCTCAGGTAAGCCAGTTCGTCGTCAGATTCACTGAACGCCTGAACCGATTTTGCGTCACCGGAAACGTAGATCAATTTGCTGTTCGGTTTCGCCTGCAGGATTCCGCGCGCCACATCCAGCCCCCCGATTTTTGGCATGACAACGTCGATGATGGAAATTGATATCGCATCCATATTGTCAAGGAACAGGCCGAGCGCCTCTTCCCCATCCCGCGCCTCGATAACCGTGTAGCCGGCTTCGCGCAGGGTTGTGGCTATGTATGCCCGGACGGTTTTTTCGTCTTCGGCGACAAGAACAGTTTCACTGCCAGACGCAATCTCGCCTTGTGCTTCTTCGACAGTCGCTTCATCGGGTTCCATCGTTTCAGGGAAATAAAGGGTGAATGTCGTTCCCCTGCCCAGTTCGCTTTTTACATCGATCAGACCCTTCGACTGTTCGACCATGCCATAGACGATCGACAGGCCAAGGCCTGTTCCCCTGCCTTGCTCTTTGGTTGTGAAGAAGGGTTCGAAGATGCGGGTCATGGTTTCATTGTCCATGCCGTCGCCCGTGTCTGTAATGGTAATTGCGATATAACGTTTGGCTGAATCGTCATTTTTGGGGGGCTTGCCCGGAAGCTCCTCCGTCGCTATTGCCCTGGTCAGGATGGTTATCTGACCGCCTTCGGGCATTGCATCGCGGGCATTCAGGACAAGATTCAGAAGTCCCTGCACAAGTTGGGCCTTATCGACCTTGATCCGCAGGGATTCGTCGCGAATGTCGAACAGGGTTCTGATGTCGCTGCGTTTGATGGCGGGAAGAAGACCTTCAAGTTCGACGATGACATTGCCAATTTCAACACTGCCAGCTGAAATTGGTGAACGGCGGCTGAAGGCGAGCAACTGAGCAGTCAGGTCGGCTGCCTGATCGGCTGCCTTGATTACTTCCTTCAGGCTGTCCTCCACCCTGCTCTGATTGTCGGGGTGGGCGTTGGCCATCCGCGCGTAACCGCCGATGGTGGTCAGAAGATTGTTGAATTCGTGCGCTATGCCGCCTGCCAGTTCACCGACCGACTGCATTCTTTGGGCGCGACGGAGCCTTGCCTCGGCGCGTTTTTTTTCGGTCATGTCCCGACAGATGCCGACAAAGTAATGCTCGTCGCCGGAAACCACCTCGCTTACGGACAGGTCGAAGGGAAAGGTGGTGCCGTCTTTTCGTTGTCCCGCTGTTTCCCGGCCGATGCCGATGATCTTCGCCGTCCCGGTCCGCAAGAAATTCGACAGGTAGGTGTCGTGCAGTTCGCGGTGGGGTGAGGGCATCAGACGAGAAACATTGGTTCCTACGACTTCCGACGCCTCATATCCGAAAATCCTTTCAGCGGCCCGGTTGAACGTCTGGACTATTCCGCCCCTGTCGATGGTGATGATGGCGTCCACCGTGTTGTCCACGATGGATTGCAGCCTTTCCCCCGCGGCAGCCAGTTTTGCTTCCTGAAACATGATCGTTCTGGAAGTTTCGTTCAGGGCTTTCTGGACGTCGGAAATCTCCGAGACGCCATCATAAACATCCATTTGTGCGCCCCGCTGCTTCGCCAGCTCGCCTGCAAAGCGGGCGGTTTTATCCATTTCAGTGATCGGTCGGCGCAACGCCAGCAGGATTATGCCTGCGGCAATGATGACGACGCCGAAGGAGTCGATGATGTTGTCCTCCAGTGCACGCCGTTGAAATTCCACGATGGGGGTGAGGCTGAAATCGACGACAACCCAACCACCCCCCCCTGCCGGCAACACGGGATGCCAGGCAAGCAGGCGGTCCTCTGTCCTTGTGACGACAGGACCCGTTTCCGGAATTTCCTCGGATACGGGGAGCGGTGACTGGGTGCCCGCATTGGCGCTGAGCGTGCTGTATCGATAACTTTTATCCTCATTCAGAACGTGTATCGCCACGACATGCCGGAAGGTGGCTATCTCATTGAGATGTCGGGAAACGCGATGGTCTGGTTCATCCAGGGTGAGGCTGACCAGTTCCGCGATCTTTGATGCCTGATCGACATGATCTTCGAGGAGAAGTTCAGCCTCTTCCTTGACAAAGTGCACACTAAAAAGGACGGCGGTGGCTGCGATGACGACGGTGACGACGATCGCTATGCGCCAGTAAAGGCGTTTCAGGAAAAAAACAGGAAGCATGCTTCGGCCTTTCCGGCTGTCTGGTCCTTTGCTCAGGGGATATATTACACAGAGTCGCTTTCGATTCCCCATTTCGATCCATTTGTCAGGAGCCATCGTGCGAGAGGTCTGGGACGATAAATTCTCCGGGAAGGACTATTTCTTCGGCACAATTCCGAATGCCTTTCTTGTCGATCAGGCCATGCGCTTCAGTCCAGGCATGTCGGCCCTTTGCGTCGCCGACGGAGAAGGGCGCAACGGGGTCTGGCTGGCGGAGCAGGGCCTGGATGTTGTTTCCGTCGACTTTTCAAAAGCCGGACTGGCGAAGGCGCGCGAGCTTGCGCGATCAAGGGGTGTGTCCGTTGAAACCGTCTGCGCCGACCTGTTGTCCTGGGATTGGCCCAACGCCGCCTTCGATGTGGTCGTCGCCCTCTACATCCATTTTCCCGAGGGCGAGCGCAGTGTGGTCAACCGCGCCATGCTTGCGGCATTGAAGCCCGGCGGCGTTCTGGTCATGGAAGTTTTTCACCCCGACCAGCTGCGCCTTGGTTTTGAAAGTGGTGGGCCGCAGGACCCGGAGCTTCTTTACACCGCAGACGGTCTGCGCCATGACTTTGCCGATGCGGAAATCATAACGCTGGAGGAACTGGTCTTGACGAGAAGCGAAAGCCGCCATGCGGGAAAGAAGGCGGCTATTACGCGTCTGATTGCGAAGCGCCAGTGAGCGCCGCGTCAGCAAAAGGCCCCCTTTCCGGGTTGCTTGTGGTCGCCGTCGAACAAGCGGTGGCCGCGCCCTATTGTTCGTCACGGCTGGCCGATGCCGGGGCGCGAGTCATCAAGGTGGAGCGCCCAGAGGGGGACTTCGCGCGCGGTTACGATCATGTCGTGAATGGCGAGAGCGCCTATTTCGCCTGGCTCAACAGGGGCAAGGAATCCGTCGCCCTCGATATCAAGAATCCGGTCGATGCGGCTGTCCTCGGCCGAATGATCGCCCGCGCCGACGTGCTGATCCAGAACCTTTCGCCCGGTGCGCTGGCCCGCGCCGGGTTCGACCCGG
>JAPHTL010000143.1 GCA_026193355.1 Rhodospirillales bacterium | reverse complement strand
TCAATCACCCGTCGCCAGTTTTCGCCATAGCCCTTTGGCGGCAGTTCAAAGGCGACAGAACCGTCACCGGCATTCATCAGCACCATCAGGTTTGGCTGGCTGTCACCGTCAACGTCTCCGCAATTGCCGATGTGGAATCCGAGGCAACGCGCGCCGGGATCGTGCCAGTCTGCCTCGGTCATCTCACGACCTGAAGGGGCCCACCAGCTGATGTCCTTGACCGGCCCTTTGTCGACCGCATGTCCATTGAAGAAGGCGGTGCGCCTGAATGCCGGACAGTCCTTGCGGAAGTGAATCATCTTTTTGATGAACGCAAGGAAGTCGGCGTCTTCGGCCGACAGTTCGGACCAGTCGAGCCAGCTTACGGGGTTGTCCTGGCAGTAGGCATTGTTGTTGCCATTCTGACTGCGCCCCAGTTCATCGCCACCCAGCATCATCGGTACGCCTTGCGACAGGAACAGCGACGCGATCATGTTCCGCTTCTGGCGCATGCGAAGGGCCTGTATTTTCGCATCGTCCGTCGGGCCTTCGACGCCGCAGTTCCAGCTGTAGTTCGCGTCGCAACCGTCGCGGTTTTCCTCAAGATTGTTGTCGTTGTGCTTGGTGTTGTAGCTGACCAGGTCCTCAAGGGTGAAACCGTCGTGCGCGGTGATAAAATTGATTCCGGTCTGGGGGGGACGCCCGCTTCCGCCGAAAACATCCTCGGACCCTGCCATGCGGTGCGCCAGTTCGCTGATGATGCCGTGTTCGCCCCGCCAGAAGGCGCGCAGTGTATTGCGATAGCGATCGTTCCATTCGGTCCAACGGGCCGGGAAGTTGCCCAGGCGATATCCGCCCGGACCCAGATCCCATGGTTCGGCGATCATCTTGATGCCTGCCAGAACGGGGTCCTGTGCGACGGCAGTCAGGAATCCCGATTGCGGCGAAAAGCCTCCCTCGATCCGCGCCAGAGCCGTGGCCAGGTCGAAACGGAAACCATCCACATGGCCGTGCTGCACCCAATGGCGCAAACTGTCCATGACCATCTGCAGGACCCTTGGATGGGACATGTTCAGGGTGTTGCCGCAACCGCTGTCGTTTATGTAGACGCTGGGGTCGCCCGGATCGAGGCGGTAGTAACTGCGGTTGTCGATGCCCTTCAATGACAGGGAAGGGCCGAGATGCCCGCCTTCACCGGTGTGGTTGTAGACCACGTCCAGAATTACCTCGATCCCGGCGTCGTGGAGCGCCTTGACCATGATCTGGAATTCATTCGCGACGGTCCCCGACTGATAGCGGGGATCTGTTGTGAAGAAGGAATACGGGCTGTAGCCCCAATAGTTCGAAAGCCCCTTTTCCGTCAGGTGCGGTTCGTCGGCGAAGGGATGCACAGGCATCAATTCCACCGCCGAGATTCCAAGGTCCTGAAGATGGCGAAGCATGACATCCGAACTCAATCCGGCGAAGGTGCCGCGAAGGCCCTCCCTGATGCCGGGATGACGGCGCGTTGCGCCACCCACATGGAGCTCATAGATGGTCGTCTTCTGCCACGGGGTGTGTGGGCGTGTCACGCCTCCGGCCGTCGCTGTGGGGTCGACCAGCACCGACTTTGGCACGTAGCGCGCATTGTCACGTTCGTCAAATGATCGATCCAGCAAGGGGCTTGAGCGATCGAAGGCGAAGTTTGCGTCGTTGTTGATCAGTCGTCCGAACAGGCCCTTGGCATAGGGATCGACCAGCAGCTTGTTTGCGTTGAAACGATGCCCTTCGTCCGGTGCGTAGGGGCCGTAAACCCGATAACCGTACAATTGTCCCGGCCTGACACCGTCGAGGTGGCCGTGCCAGATCGACAGCGTATCGCTGACAAGCGCATGCCTGGTCAGTTCCCGGCCGCCGGATTCATCGAACAGACACAATTCGACCTTTTCCGCGTGCTCGGAAAACAGGGCGAAATTCGCACCCTTGCCATCCCACGTTGCCCCCAGTGGAAACGGTCGGCCAGGGGTAAGGCGGCCCTTTTCAG
>JAPHTL010000179.1 GCA_026193355.1 Rhodospirillales bacterium | reverse complement strand
CAGGGATCGAAGTCGCGCAGACGTTGCCGATAGACCTGTAATTCCGGCCGATAGGCCTGTATTTTGGTGCGCAAGACGACAAGGATGATGAAGGAGCGTTCCGTGGACGCCGAAACACGCAGAATCAAGATCCATAGCCCGGAAGACTTCGAGGGCATGCGCCGCGCCGGAAAACTGGCGGCGGAAACGCTCGACTTCATCGCCGATCACGTTTCCCCCGGCGTCAGCACGGGCGAGCTCGACCGCCTGTGCCATGAATTTATCGTGGCGCGCGGGGCCATACCCGCGCCCCTGAACTATCGCGGATTTCCCAAATCCATCTGCACGTCGGTCAACCATGTCGTCTGTCACGGTATCCCCGACGAGAACAAGGCGCTGGCGGATGGCGACATCATCAACATCGACGTCACCGTGATCCTCGACGGCTGGTACGGGGATTCCAGCCGCATGTATACGGCAGGCAAGGCCAGCGTGAAGGCCCGCCGCCTGATCGACATCACCTATGAATCGATGATGCGGGGCATTGCGGTCGTGCGCCCCGGCGCCACCATCGGCGACATCGGCCACGCGATCCAGAGCTTCGCCGAAGGGCAGCGCTGTTCCGTCGTGCGCGATTTCTGCGGACACGGTATCGGGAAAAAGTTTCACGACGCACCGAACGTCACCCACTTTGGGCGGCCCGGCGAGGGTCCGGTGCTGCGCGAGGGCATGTTCTTCACCATTGAACCGATGATCAATCTTGGCCGCTATGACGTGAAGGTGCTGGCCGATGGCTGGACCGCAGTGACCAAGGACCGCTCCCTTTCCGCACAGTTCGAACACACCATCGGCGTCACCGCCACAGGACACGAGATTTTCACCCTTTCGCTGAAGGGGTTGGACAACCCGGTATAGGGGCCGTCCGGGGAGGCGGCGAATTAAACAGGGGGAACGGGGCTGATGACCAACACGCCCCATCATCACGGACACCGCAAACGTCTGCGTGAACGCTTCGTCAAGGGCGGCCCCGATGCCGTGGCCGACTACGAATTGCTGGAAATGGTGCTCTATGGCGCCCTGCCCCGTCGCGACACCAAGGGATTGGCGAAAGAGCTGATCAAACGCTTCGGTTCCTTCGCCGAGGTGATTTCCGCCGATCCTGCCGAACTGCGCGAGATCGAAGGCGTCGGCGATGGCGTGGTGGCGATGCTCAAGGTCGTGCAGGCCGCCGCATTGCGCCTGACGCGGCACGAAGTCATCGATCGTCCTGTCCTGTCATCCTGGGACCGGTTGCTCGACCATTGTCGGGCGGGCATGGCGCGGGAAAAGACCGAGCAGTTCCGTGTTCTTTTTCTCAACAACGCCAACCGCCTGATCGCCGACGAGGTGCAGCAAAAAGGCACCGTCAACCACACCCCCGTCTATCCCCGCGAAGTCATGAAACGCGCCCTGGAACTCGGCGCATCGGCCCTGATCATGGTGCACAACCACCCCAGCGGCGATCCGACCCCCTCGCGCGCCGACATCGCCATGACGAAAGAGGTCGCCGAGGCCGCCGAGAAGCTGGGCATCACGCTGCACGATCACGTCATTATCGGTCGCAGCGGGGCGACCAGCCTGAAGGCGGCGGGACTGATCTGAAGGTGCGATCCTTCCTTGTTGCCGGAACCCGTTTCCAGGCAATTTATCTAAAATTGTTTGTAATATCCCTCCAAGTATCACTCGAACCCATCCACAACTTGCGATCAGGTGATAAACATGGTCTAAATTCCTTCTCGATTCAGGGGGGAGTATGGCCCGGGAGCTCGAACGTTTCGTCGCATTGGCCTTTTGTCGCGCGGATCTTTTGTTTGAACTTGACCAATCATGGACGATCCGGTTTTGCGCCGGAACGGCGCAGAACCTGTTTGCTTGCGCGCCTGAGGCACTCATCGGCAAACCCTTTCTCGATCTCATTGCTGAATCCGACCGGAAACGCATCGGCCTGATGCTCGATTCAGGCAAGGAACGCGGGCGCCTGGACGACCTGCCGTTTCTTCTGGAGAACAGCGGCCCGGCGGGCCGGGCGGCCTCCATGTCCGGGTATCGGGTTCCCGACTTCGAAAACAACTTCTTCCTCGCCATCAAGATCGACGGGAAAGTTCATCACACCCCGGACGAAACCCTTCCCACCGACCCCGAAACCGGCCTTGCCGAAAAAGAGGGCTTTGCCAATGCCGCCGCAAGGCAGGTCCAGGCGCTGCGTCATGTCGGCGGCGAAGCGCAACTGACGCTCGTCAGGGTCGACCACCTTCAGGAACTGGCCCATGAACTGGGTGTTTCCGATCGTCAGCAATTGATGAAGGCGGTCGGCGATATCCTGAAGCAGCATTCCTTGGGCGGCGGCATGGCCGCCCGCGTCGATGATGAAACCTTCAGCCTCGTCCACGATACCGAGGTCGATCCGGACGCGCTTGGCGCACAGATTGAAAAGGCGGCGGAAACCATCGCGCCCGAAGGGACGAGCAAGGTGAATGCGCTAACGCATACGCTGGACGCCGACGGTGCGGGCATGGATGAGGAGCAGGTCGCCAGGGTCATCATCTTCGCGATTCAGGACTTCTGCGGCGCAGGAACCAATGTGCGGGCGGATCGTCTTTCCGATGTCCTGCGCGCCATGGTTCTCGATTCCATCGAAAACACCAAGCTGTTGCGGCACACCACGGCCAGCGGCGCGTTCGACCTCGCCTACATGCCGATCTGCGACCCGAACAACAATCAGGTTCATCGTTTCGAAGCCCTCACCCGATTCCGTGAAGATCACCTGCAAGGCCTGACATTCCAGATCATCCGTCTGGCCGAAGAAACCGGCCTGATCATCGATTTCGACAAGGCCGTCGTGGAAAAGGCCATCCAGTCGATCAAGGAGCTCAACCGCACACGGATGATTCCCCCCGTTTCCGTCAACCTGTCGGGCCGCAGTCTCGACAACGACGCATTCATGGATTGGCTCGACCAGCGGCTGACAAAGGAAAAGTCGCTCGCCGATCGCATCCTGTTCGAGATCACCGAATCAGCGCCCATCGCCAACCTGCCGGACGTGAACAAGCGCTTGAAGAAACTTCGTGGAAAGGGTTTCCGCATCTGCCTCGACGATTTCGGTTCGGGCGCCGCCAGTTTCGATTACCTGAACGCGCTGGATGTCGATGTCGTCAAGTTCGACGGCCATCTGATCCGTCGCGCCTGTGCGTCGGTACGCGGCAAGAACATGCTGCGCACCATGGCGCGCATGTGCAAGAACATGAATGTTCAGACCGTGGCGGAAATGGTCGAGAACGCCGAAATGGCCATCAACGTCGCCGATTGCGGGGTCGACTTTGGTCAGGGCTGGCACTTCGGCAAGCCGAGCAACGATCCCTTCGATTTCACAAAACGGTTCGCGTCCCGCCAGAAAATGTGGTGATCCCCCCCTGACGCCGCTTGACCGCCATCAACGACGATTGAGGCAGGGCAGGGAATTCTGCGCCACACAGCCTTCCAACCAGCAGGACACCCATATCGCCATGGCCCGCATCCCCGTTGAAATAGGCAATCCCTACGCAGAACACACCGGCCCCCTGATGCTGGTTTCCGGACATCGGCCGTTTTTTCTGATGGCCGCGCTCTACGCCCCCATCGGCATCGCCGCATGGATTGCGGCATGGCTCGGGCATCTGCCCTTTACAACGGTTTGGCACGGGCATGAGATGACGTTCGGTTTCGCCGTTGCGGCAATATCGGGCTTCCTGATGGCGGCGGTGCCCAAATGGACCGCCACGCGCCCCGTCATGGGATGGCCGCTGGCGGTTCTTGTCGTCCTGTGGCTGGCGGGGCGCGCCGCCATGTGGAGCGACACGTTCGTCTATATCGACATGCTGTACCTGCCGGCGCTGGCGGTGGTTATCGGCGCAGCCATCACGGGCGCAAAGAACAAGCGGAACTACATCGTTCCCGTCATCCTGATGACGCTGGCCGGGGCCAATATCATGTTCCACCTTGGCGCGTCGGCGTTGGCCCTGCGTGTCGCCATCTATCTGATCGCCGCCTTGCTGGCGTTGATCGCCGGACGCATCATCCCGGCATTCACCCAGAATGCGCTGCGCATGGCGATCAATCACGACATCACCTGCAAGACACCGCCCATTCTCGAACGCCTTTCCGCGCCAGGCGTTCTGGTCGTCGCCATCATCGAGGCGCTGGCCCCCGACTCGCTTTACACCGGGATTGCGGCCCTTGCCGTCGGGGTCGTCCTTTTCCTGCGCATGACGGGCTGGCACAGCATCAAGACGCGAACGATCCCGCTGGTGTGGATTCTGCACGTCGCCTATGTCTGGCTGCCCTTGGCCTTCATCCTGAAGGGGCTGGCCGATGTCTGGGGTCTGGTCGATCCCAACGTGGGTCTGCACGCCCTGACGACGGGGGCCATCGGCCTGATGATCCTGGCCGTCGCATCGCGCGCCGCGCTGGGGCACTCGGGCCGCCCGCTGGAGGCCGGGCGGGCGACTGTTGTCGCCTACTGGCTGGCCATCGCCGCCGCAACCATCCGGGTTTTCGGACCCGTCGCCTTCCCCGAAGCGTTATGGACGATCGAAGCATCCGGCGTTCTGTGGAT
>JAPHTL010000006.1 GCA_026193355.1 Rhodospirillales bacterium | reverse complement strand
CTGGCTCCCATCCTCAAGGCGATGGGGGCGCGGGTGCTCTATACCGCGCAATCCAGAAAAGACGACGCCGAGGCGGAGTGGCGGACGCTTGATGATCTGCTGGCGCAATCCGACATTGTTTCCCTGCATGTACCTTTCACCGCCGAGACCGGCGGTATGATCGGCCGGAATGCGATTGCCCGGATGAAACCCGGTGCGATCCTCGTCAACACGGCGCGCGGGGAGCTTGTCGATGAAGTGGCCCTTCTTGATGCGTTGCGTTCCGGGCACCTCCGCGCAGCGGGCCTCGACGTTTTCGCATCCGAGCCCGTCGATCCCGCAAATTCGCTGCTGTCTCTGGAAAATGTCGTGGTCGCACCGCATCTGGCCTGGCTGACCGAGGAAACGTGGGTGCGCAGCCTTGATATCGCTGTTGAGAATTGCCGCCGCCTGCGTGACGGCGAGTCCCTTCTCCACCAGGTGGTTTAGGCGCTTTTGCCGCCCAGCAGGCTGTAGGAAAGGATCTTGTAGGCCAGCTTTGCGGCAATGAAGTCGCAGGAATGAAAACCCTTGATCGGGGCCAGTTCGACGACATCGGCGCCGATGATATTGCAGACCTTGCTGGCGGCGCGGATAACATCCATCGCCTCGTCCCAGAAAATTCCACCCGGTTCCGGCGTACCGGTGGCGGGCATGAGGCTGGCGTCGAAACCATCGACGTCGAATGTCAGGTAAACGGTCTTTCCGGCCAGATGGGAAACGATCTCGTCGGCGTTCCACTGACGCTTGTCCTTGGCCCAGTAGATGCGGACCCGATCCCCGGCCTTGTCAAAAAAGGGTATTTCGCTTGCCGAGATGTTGCGAATGCCGAGCGACACCACAGAAACGCCGGGATTATCCAGACAGCGTCGTATCGCCGAAGCGTGGGAGAAATGCTCGCCACGATAGCCGTCGCGCAAGTCGGCATGCGCGTCGAAATGCAGAAGGGTCAGGTCGGGATGGCGTCGGACGAAGGGGCGGATCGCGCCCGGTGTCAGGGAATGTTCGCCGCCAAGAACAAGCGGAAACTTTCCTGCGGCAAGGACGTCTTCAACGAGACCGTCGAGTTGCTCCAGGGCAGCTTCGATTGTTTTTGCTATGGGCGGTGTATCAAGGGTGGCGATTCCGTACTCTCGGCACGGTTCGCACCAGAGTTCCTCGTCGAAAAGTTCAAGTTCCGGCGAAGCGTCAATGATGGCCTGCGGTCCGGCAGAGGTGCCACCGCCGAAGGTGACCGATTCTTCCAGTCCGAATGGAATGATGACGGCGCGCGCCTGATCCGGTGGAAACGGTCCCGTCGGGTCGAGCCCGAGAAATCCTTTTTCAGGAGGAAGGAAGCGCATCGGCCAATATGGCGCTGCTGGGTGTGATCCGCCGTTCAGGCGTGATTCCCGGCTGCGCTCTCCTTCTCGTCGGTCTCGGCATACATGCTGAACATCGGTTCATCGCGAACGATGGTTCCAACTTCCGAGTAGAACCCGTTGAACATGGTTCGCATGGTGGCGCCATAGGCCCCCGTCATGCCGACTTCGATGAAGTCGCCCTCCCCGATATCGGACGGTAGATAGAAGGGGCCTTTCATGTGATCCATGTCGTCGCAGGTCGGCCCGTACAGGCTGAACTGCGCCAGTTCGGTGGCCATGTCGCCCTCTGTCCGGAAGGCCTTCATCGGAAAGATGAAGTTCAGGTGTCCGGCGTCGAACAGGCTGCCATAGGCGCCGTCGTTGATGTAAAGGGTGTTTCCCTTGCGCAGGGTGACCCGAACCAGCGTTGATGATGCCTCGGCCGACAGGGCGCGGCCTGGTTCACACCACAGCTCACACCCCTCTCCCAGCGACAGGTTGCCGAAAGTCTGGGTGATGACGTCCATGTAATCCGACAGGGGCGGGGGTTCGAGATCCGGATAAGGTGCCGGGAATCCGCCGCCGACGTCCATGATGTCGAGAATGACGCCAGCCTGTGTCGCCAGCCGCTGGGCGTGTTCCATCGCAAGGGCGAAAGCCGCAGGATTCATGCACTGCGACCCAACATGGAAACACACCCCGAGGCGATCAGCTTTCTGACGGGTGCTCAACAGCAGGGGGATGGCGTCCATGAAATGGGCGCCGAATTTTTTTGAAAGATCGAGTTCCGCGTGGTGGTTGGAGACCGACACGCGCACCAGAAGGCTAAGGTCCTTCGCATTGCCGGTGGCGGCAACGATCTTGTCCAGCTCTTCCTGGGTGTCGAGAGCAAAAACCCTTACGCCGAATTCGAAATAGGCGCGTTCGATGCTTTGGCGGCTTTTCACAGGATGCATGTAGGCAAGACGCGCTTCGGGGTGCCGATTCTTGACCAACTGGATTTCGGCGATCGAAGCGACATCGAACATGCGGATGCCCGCCCCGTAGAGGCTGTCAATGATCAGCGGGTCGGGGTTGGTCTTGACCGCGTAAAGAACCTTGCCGGGAAAATTGGCCGCAAACCACCGGCCCGCGCGATCCGCCGCATGGGGGCGGAAGCAGGTGACGGGAGCGTCAGGGTTCAGTACGCGTGCAGCGTCGAGGGTGGAGCGAAACACGTGCATCGCATGGGGTCCCCACCAAGTGGTTTCGACAACCGCCCCCATCACGCAAAGCCATGATGCCGGGCGAAGGGCCGCGTATAAGACCAAACCGCCTCTATGTAAAATGTTTTTTTT
>JAPHTL010000037.1 GCA_026193355.1 Rhodospirillales bacterium | reverse complement strand
GCCAGGTCCTTCGCAATGCGCTCCGATACGTGGACGTAATTTTCGGGATTCTTGTAGGGAACGGCGGGGACCAGATGCAGATCGGCGCCACACAGGCGGATCATGTCTTTCTTTTCCTGACTTTGGGTTTCGGGCATGACGATCACCGTGCGGTATCCCAACGCATTGCCGACCAATGCCAGCCCGATCCCTGTATTTCCGGCGGTTCCTTCGACAATGACGCCACCCGGCCTGAGCCCCCCCTTATCCTCGGCATCGCGGATGATGGCAAGCGCCGCACGATCCTTCACAGACCCGCCGGGGTTGAGGAATTCCGCCTTGCCGAGGATGTCGCATCCGGTTTCCTCGGACAGTTTTCTGAGCCTGATCAGCGGCGTGTTTCCGATCGTCCCGATGAAGCCGTCGCGAATGTTCATGCTATTAACCTGTAAAAAATGTTAAATATATTTAATGTATCTAGTTCTTATGAAAAATAGGCGCAGCGAATACGGCAGATCAAGGGGTTATCCGTTTTCAGAAGGAGCGCGTCCCCAGAATGTGATGAGTTCCTGCTGACGGGCACGGAATTTTTCGAGCCCGATGATCGCGGCGGAATTGTTTATTTTGTTGGAATCCAGCCATTCCCATACCTCATCCGAAGGGACAACAAGAACCCTGATGTCTTCGTCTTCGTGGTCAAGGCCGTGAATGCCTCCTGCGTTTGACGCATCGACACGGGCGGCGAAAACTTCGACGGTTTCCGACGTGCATCCAGATGAAGCGAGAAAGCGGCAGAGAAAAACCGGGTCAAGGGCTTCACATCCGGTTTCCTCCAGCGACTCACGCAGTGCAACAGCTTCGGGGGATTCGCCCTTATCGATAATCCCGGCAACGATTTCGATCAGCCAGGGATTCCATCCGGCTGCATAAGCGCCGATTCTGAATTGTTCGATGAGGACAAAGGAATCCAGATCGGGGTCGAAAAGAACCACGGCAACGGCGTGCCCCCGCTCCAGGACTTCGCGGCTCATCGGCTTGCTCCACCCACCTTCGTACAATCGATGGCGAAGCACATAACGGTCCAATCCAAAGAAACCGTCATATCCACGTTTCGTTTCAGTAATTTCTACGTCGTTGGCGTCCACGGCGGGCTCTCCACTGAAAAGGTCGGGTGGCAGGGGCGATCAAGAAAGTTTGAAGCGGCAAGCCAGCGCTTCATCACGTAGGATAACCCATTCGGTTTGAAACGATGAAACGGTGTTGGTAAATGGCCGCGAAGAACAGCAAGAAAATAACATTCCCGGGATCGCAGGGCGATGATCTGGCGGCGCGCCTTGATTTACCTTCCGGTAAACCACTTGGTTGGGTCCTGTTCGCCCACTGTTTCACCTGTTCCAAGGATGTGCTGGCCGCATCGAGGATCGCGGCGGGTCTGACGAGCCGTGGATTTGCCGTTCTTCGTTTTGATTTTACCGGCCTTGGCAGCAGCGATGGCGACTTTTCGAACACAAATTTTTCATCCAATGTCGATGACCTTGTCGCAGCGGCGGACTATCTGAAGGCGCATCATCAAGCCCCGGATGTCCTTGTCGGGCACAGTCTGGGCGGCGCCGCCGTTCTGGTGGCTGCGGGGCGCATTCCCGGCGCAAGGGTCGTTGCGACCGTCAATGCGCCGTCGAGCCCTGCGCATGTTGCCGAACGGTTCGGTTGCTCGCTTGAAGCGATCGAACAACACGGCGCGGCCGATGTGACCCTTGGCGGGCGGACATTCCGTATCCAGAAGCAATTCCTTGAAGACATCGCCGAACATTCGATGGCGGAAGCGATCAGAAACCTGCGCAAGGCGCTGATCGTATTTCACGCGCCAAGGGACGAAATCGTCAGTATTGACGAAGCGTCGCGGATTTTTCTTTCTGCAAAACACCCCAAGAGCTTTGTCTCGCTCGACGGCGCGGATCATATGCTTCACCAAGGGGAAGATGCCGATTACGTCGCGGGGGCCATAGCGGCGCTTTCATCAAGGTACATTGCGCAAACAGCTGAGGGCGTCGATAGCGAACTTGCGTCAACCGCTCCCGGAGACGTCAGTGTTATCGAGACGGGGAAGGGGATGTTCGCCAACCTTGTCTCCATCGGTGGGCGGCATACCCTTCTTGCCGATGAGCCTGAAAGCCACGGGGGGACGGATACCGGCCCCTCGCCCTACGATTATCTGTTGACGGCGTTGGGAGCATGCACGGCAATGACCATACGTATGTATGCCGAACACAAGCAACTACCGCTGGAGCGAACCTCGGTTACCTTGCGGCACAGCAAGGTCCATGCGGAGGATTGCGCGGCTTGCGAAACAAAAACGGGCAAAGTGGACCGGATCGAAAGGGAAATCAGGATCGAAGGCCTCCTTACGGAGGCGCAGAGGAGCCGTTTGCTGGAAATTGCCGACAGATGCCCCGTGCATAGAACCCTTCATTCCGAAGTAAGCATTGAAACAAAGCTGTCGGAATAGAAGGGATCAAGCCCAGAAACGACCGGACGCACCGAGCATTGAGGTGATCAGTCCAAGGATCAGGTTGGTCAGTACGACCCGCCGGATGATGGCCTGATGACCTGCCGCCTGCGGCCAGTCCTTCGCAGCGATGGCGCGGCGGAATTTCGCGTAGGGAATGGTGAACATGAAAACGAACAGCGCCACCATCACCAGTCCCGTTCCCTGCATCAGGTGGATATGGATCGAGGCGCTCATGAAGCCGCCGTAATCCACGAAGATGGATGCATATCCGGTAACAAGGAGAACAACGAGGGAAAGCCACACCCAGGCGAAAAAACGCCTGAAAACCTCTGCCCACATTTTCAGCCTCTGTGGTGGATCAATGTGGTTGATGGAGGGCCGCAGGACCATGTGCGCGAAAAACATGCCGCCAACCCAGATGATGGCGGAAATGGCGTGGAGGATAGACATGAGTGAGGAAAACTGCACGATTGTGTTCCGATCAATAATTCACCGCTCAGGCGTATGAATCTATAGATCGAGAGTAGGATTACAAGCCGTCTTGCGGTGATGGGAAAGGCTCGGTTGACGTTTGCTGAAAACAACCATTTGTATGTGCTGTGATGATGGCGTTCTTTTTTGCTTGGCGTTTGAAAGAAACGACATTCTCTTGTCGTTTTCTTTGCTTGTTGTGTTAATGTAACTTTAAGAAACGCAATTTTAAGATTAATACTCTTTCTGGTCTTGGGCAAATGTTGCCCAGAAGTTTTATTTTCAGGGTCATCTGTGCATTAGAGGTTGTGTTTTGCGTGTTTTCCATTCACGCGGCCCGTGGGGTCGACAGGCACTGTCCAGGGGGGGGCGGGTATTTGCGCTGTAGGTCGTGTTAGACTTCTGTACGGAGAACTTCAGTGATGATTTTGCCGGACGTTCGTTGCGTCCGACATGCTTTTTCGGTGCCTTCTCATGATGATGCCGGCGCGCCTGCCTGCGTTGATGACCATCAGGTACGTTGTCGTCTTGGCCGTCCTGGCCGGTCTGGCCGTTTTCTCATACCTGATCCAGGATCGTCTCCATACTACGATTGACAGCGATGCTGCGGTGATCAATGTGGCGGGATCCCAACGAATGCTTTCCCAACGGATCGCTCTTTTGGCGGAAACGCTGATTGAGGCGCCGGGGTCTTTCCGCAAGAACCGAATACGCAGGAATCTGCTGCGGTCCATAGAGGCGATGGAAGATAATCACGAAGGTTTGCTGCATGGCGATCCAGAAAGAAATTTGCCCGACAGCGTACCCGAAGCGGTCAAAGGGTTGCTGTTCGGTCCAACGAACAGTGTTGACGCTCAGGTAGACGACTTTATCGCCAAGGCAAGGCGGCTTGCCACACTGAACGACGAGGCGCTTCACTGGACCGATGAAAATCTGATTTCCATAACAAATAACGCTTCGGGGGAGTTTCTCCACAACCTCGATTCCGTGGTTTCCGCCTATCAGAAGTCCAGTGAAGACAAGGTCGCCAGAATGGCCAACATTCAACTGTTGACCGCAGTCTTCACGATTTTTGTTTTGCTGTTGTCAGCCGTTGCCGTTTTCCGCCCCATGGTGGGACGCATTCGTTCCGAAATGGCGGAACAGGAAAAGGTAAGAAAAAGACTTTCCGGTGTGCTCGATTCAGCGAACGACGCCATCATTACCGTTACCGCGGATGGACAGATCGAGACGCTCAACAGGGCCGCATCGGCGATGTTCGGTGTTGATGAAGCCGACGGTGGAGGGCAACTTCTGGACTCATTGATTACGTCCTCTAATGAGGCGGAAGTCGACATACTCGAGCGCGCCACGCTGTCAAGGCACGGCACCCCGCCCATCCATGAAGTGACAGGTCATCGCCGTTCCGGTGAACCCTTTCCGCTTGAAGTGACGTTAAGTGAAATGATCCAGGATGGGCGACAGATGTACATTGTCGTGGCCCGCGATATCACGGAACGAAAACGCATCGAAGAAGACATGCGTCTTGCTGCAACGGTGTTTGAGAGCGGCCAGCATGCGATCACCATTACTGACGCGGATTCACGAATACTTAACGTCAACAGCGCCTTCACCCGGACAACGGGATATCTGAAAAGCGAGGTTCTTGGCGAGAGCACCACGCTTTTATCATCTGGGCGTCATTCCGAGGAATTCTACGCGGAAATGTGGCGCGCGATTCGCGAAGAGGGGAGCTGGGAAGGCGAGGTCTGGAACAAGCGGAAGAACGGAGAAATATACCCGGAACACCTGGAAATCAGTTCCGTCAGGGATGCCGGGGGGGGCGACAAATATTACGTCGCCGTTTTCTCCGATATTACGAATATGAAGACTGCGGATGCTGAACTGAAGAAGTATGCGAAGGAGCTTCAGACGATAAACGTTGATCTGCGCGAAGCTGTTATCAAGGCGAATGAGGCCAACCGTGCGAAGTCCGATTTCCTTGCCGCCATGAGCCACGAGGTTAGAACGCCGCTCAACGCCGTGATCGGGTTCTCCGAAGCGATGTCGATGGAGCTTTTCGGTCCCGTTGGGAACAACCGGTATCTTGATTACCTCAATTCCATAGGGGAATCGGCGCATCACCTTCTGAACGTCATCAACGATATCCTTGATGTTTCAAAGATCGAGGCTGGCAGTATCGATCTTATGGAGGTCGAGATGGATGTCCAAAGCACGATTGATGCGACCGTCCGCCTGATCAGGAGAAGGGCGGAGAAGGAAAAATTGTCCATTGTCCATAATCTGCCCGAAAATATCCCGGCATTGCGGGCGGATGAACGGCGCGTCAAGCAAATGATCCTGAATCTTCTTTCCAACGCCGTGAAGTTCACCCCATCGGGTGGAACGATTACGCTATCCGTGAAAAATGAGGAGCATAAAGGCCTGTTTATACAAGTCGCCGACACGGGCATCGGAATTTCCGCCGATGATATGGTCAAGGCCATGAGTCCGTTCGGACAGGTGGACAGCAGCCTGGCCCGTCGTTACGAAGGCACGGGGCTTGGATTGCCGCTTACCAAGGGCCTCATAGAACTCCATGGTGGTTCCCTTGAAATGGAAAGCGAGCCCGGAAAGGGAACAACTGTTCGAGTCAGGTTCCCTGCAAGCAGGGTCGTTCCCGATTCTGGAAGAGTATTGCTGGGCGGCAACTATCTGGGCGAAGCCTGATCCATCCCTAAAAGCGGTCCATGCCCAACCCGTCAAACGGGATGGCTGATTTTTTTCCTGAAATGAGATCGGCGATCATGCGCCCTGAACCACATGACATGGTCCACCCTAACGTTCCATGCCCGGTATTGAGGTACAAGTTGTCATAGGGCGTTCGACCGATTACGGGAACGCTGTCGGGTGTCAAGGGACGAAGACCGGTCCAGAACTCAACTTTGTCTGCGTTCCCGCATTCGGGGAACAGCGCCATCGCCTTATTCAGAATGCCTTCTGCCCTGGTGTCGTTCATGGATGTATCGTATCCGGCGAATTCTGCCGTTCCCGCCACCCGCAGCCGGTCGCCAAGTCGGCTGAAGACAAGTTTGTTCTCGTCGTCCGTCAGGCTTGTTTCGGGGGCGATACCGCCCTCTTTTACGGGGATGGTGATTGAATATCCCTTGGCGGGGTAAACAGGAATCTTGATGCCAAGGGGGGCCAGCAAAAGGGGGCTGTAGCTTCCAAGCGACATGACGAAGGCGTCGCCTTCTCGAATCTCGCCGCTATCCGTTTCAACCCCCGTGATGTGCCCGCCCTTTGAAAGCAATTGTCTGATCGATGCGCCATATCGGAAACAAGCGCCTTTCTCAGCGCAAACCTGCGCCAACCTGTCAGTAAACTTATGTGCATCACCGCTTTCATCAAGCGGGCTGTAAAGGCCGCCGGCGATCAGTCCCCTGGCGGACGCAAGGGCGGGTTCAACGGCGACACATCCTTCGGCATCAAGAAACTCCTGCTCAAGCCCGAGGGCCGCCATTTCTGCGGCGGCATGTTTGGCCTGCGTCAAATCCGTCCTGTTTCGGTAAAAATGAAGAATGCCTCTGGTTTTCAGGTCGTAGTCGAAGGCAAGCTCTTCGCGTACTTCAGCGAAGGATTCCCGGCTGTACATTGCGACGCGCAGGGTGCGCTCCAGATTGCGAGAAGCCTGTGTATGGGTGCAATTGCGGAGGAATCGGATGATCCAGCCCCAGAGCGCAGGATCAATGCGCGGATGAAACAGGAGAGGCGCATCCGCCTTTCCAAGCCATTTCAGCGCTCTTAACGGGGTTCCGGGATTGGCCCAAGGCTCGGCATGACTGGCGGAAACCTGTCCGCCATTGGCGAAGCTGGTTTCCAGTCCGGCGCCTTCCTGTCGTTCGATCACTTCAACATCGTGACCGGCTTTGACGAGGTAGTAGGCGGTCGTAATACCCACGACTCCCCCTCCAAGAACCAGAACCTTCACCTTGCAGCTCTCCCTTTCAACCAACCGCTGGTTCGTTATAGTCTCGTGACACACCATCGGAAAGGCCATGTCCGATAACATTCTGCTGAATATTGATGAAATGTACCGGTCTGATGCTGCGGCGATTGCTGGCGGCGTGCCAGGTCTTGCCCTGATGGAGGCTGCTGGCGCCGCGGTCGTCCACGCGATCAGGTTGCGCTGGTCGTCGTGTCCGGTTGTTGTTCTGTGTGGTCCGGGGAACAATGGTGGCGATGGCTTTGTCGTTGCGCGCCTTCTCGATGATCTCGGATGGCCGGTCAGGGTTGCGCTTCTGGGGGATGTTCAGGGCCTGCGGGGCGATGCCGCGGTAAATGCTTCTCGCTGGGAGAAGCAAGTCGAAGAACTTTCCTTGGATGTTCTGAATGGTGCCGAACTCGTTGTGGACGCCCTTTTCGGAGCCGGCCTTTCCAGGCCTCTGGAAGGTGTGGCGCTGGATGTCGTCGAAGCCCTGAACATGATAAAATGCCCTTGTGTCGCCATCGATGTTCCCAGCGGCGTTCAAGGGGACAGTGGCAGGGTATTGGGCGCAGCCTCCAAGGCGGCTCTTACCGTTACGTTTTTTCGGCGTAAACCGGGGCATTTATTGATGCCTGGACGCCAATACTGTGGAGAAACGGTGGTGGCGGATATCGGAATTCCCGAGAGGGTTCTCAAAACCATCGGGCCCATGACCTGGGAAAACGCGCCTGACCTGTGGCGCGGTTCCTTTCCGCAGCTCAGGCCAGACGGCAACAAATACGATCGCGGCCACGCGGTCGTCATCGGTGGCGCCGTCATGACAGGAGCGGCCCGTCTTGCCGCTTATGCGGCCAGAAGAATCGGCGCGGGGCTTGTAACCATCGCCGCGCCCACGCCCAGCTTCGCAATCTATGCCTCTGGTCCGCCGGGCACCATTGTTGCGCCATTTGACGATCTCGATTCCCTGTCGGCAATATTGAGCGACACAAGGAAAAACGCGGTTCTTGTCGGTCCAGGCGGCGGCGTCGGGCAAGAGATGCGGGAAAAGGTTTCCCTCGTTCTTGGCTCGGGGAAGGGCTGCGTTCTCGATGCGGACGCCCTGACATCGTTTGCGGACGGCAGGGAGGCCCTGCTTGACGCTTTGCATGAGGGCTGTCTGCTCACGCCCCACGAGGGCGAATATACGCGCCTGTTTGGGCGCGATGGTGGTGACGACAGGTTGACGATGGCGCGCAAGGCCGCCTCGTTGTGCGGCGCTGTTGTTCTTCTGAAGGGGGCGGATACCGTTATCGCTGCGCCCGATGGCCGGGCAGCGATCAATGTGAATGCGCCGCCGACCCTGGCGACGGCGGGTAGCGGGGACGTTCTGGCCGGTATCGCACTGGGGCTGATTGCGCAAGGGATGCCGGTTTTCGAGGCCGCCTGTGCGGCGGCATGGATTCATGGCGAGGCGGCGCGGCAATTTGGGCCAGGGCTTGTCGCCGAAGACCTTTCGGGTGGAATTCCCCATGTCTTGTCACATATCTACGGTGATCAACATGGGAGTGAGCAGTGACCGAAACTTCGGCCCAAAATTTCCTCGACAAGACGCTTGGCCACCTTCGCGGCGCCTGGCGTGGGATCGCTGGCGGACTTTCCGGGGATGGTGAACTCATTCTTGGACCGGCTTTGCCGGATTCCGATCTTGATCGCCTCAGGGAACAGATGCGCGCCTGTCTGGAGGGCAGGGGGGGTGAAGTGTCGGCCCGCGCCCGCGCGGCGTCGCTTGGTCGCGCCTATATTGGTCTTTCGGCGGAGGGGCGGGCCAGATTCCTGACTGTTCTGGCTTCGGATTTCGGGGTTGACCACGCCGACGTTCAGGCCGGGGCCCAGGCCGTGGTCTCTGCGGCCGACGAGGGGAGCCTCCTTCGCGCCGAGAGACAACTGAGGAATGCTCTCCAGCCACCGCGGGTCAGGCTTCTCACGCAGTTCAATGCATTGCCCGAGGGGGTCAAGTTCCTGGTTGACCTTCGCGCCGAACTTTTGCCGCTTGCACTGGAAAATTCAGCTCTGAAGGGATTGGAAGCAGACCTGAAAGACCTGCTTATACAATGGTTCGACGTCGGTTTCCTGGAATTGCGCCGGATCAAATGGGATTCGCCGGCGTCGCTTCTCGAAAGGCTGATCGCCTACGAGGCCGTTCATGCGATCGAAAGTTGGGATGATCTTAAAAATCGCCTCGACTCGGACCGCCGGTGTTTCGCTTTTTTTCATCCACGGATGCCGGACGAGCCGCTGATTTTTGTCGAGGTAGCCCTGGTTAGCGGAATGACGGGGAACATTCACGCTCTCTTGGACGAAGACGCGCCCGTGATCGATCCCGAAAGCGCCGACACGGCGATTTTCTATTCGATTTCCAATGCCCAAAAGGGGCTGGCGGGGATCAGTTTTGGCAACTTCCTGATCAAAAGGGTGGTTGATGAACTTTCAAAGGAGTTCAAGGGGCTAAAGACCTTCGCGACCCTTTCGCCGATTCCCGGCTTCCGCGATTGGCTGGATGGGCGTTTTGCGGAAGGCGAACTGAAGTTCCTCACGGCCGGAGAACGCAAAGCCCTCAAGTCGGCTGGACTGGCCGGTGGATCCAAGGGGGGGCTGAAGAATGCCCTTGAATCTGGCCTGTGGGACGAAACCCCCGATCTGGCAGCTGCCCTTTCAGGGCCGCTCATGCGTTTAGGCGTTCGTTATATTGCGGATGAGAAACGAGGCGATGGGCGCGCACTGGATCCGGTTGCGCATTTTCACCTGACCAACGGAGCACGAGTAGAGCGCCTCAACTGGATGGCGGACACTTCCGATAAAGGCATGTCCCAGTCCGCGGGAATGATGGTCAACTACCGCTATAAGCTTGATGAAATTGATGGGAACCATGAAGCATATAGCGGAAAGGGTGAGGTCAGGGTTTCCAGTGCAATACGAAATCTCGCCAAATGATCGCCTGAAAAAAAAGAGGGGGGGGCCTTTTGACCGCCCCTGAATTGCCCGTATCCGCCGAGCTCTGACTGACCTGCGTGATGTTGGACGTCACTTCCGTCGTGCCTGATGACGCCTGCTCAACGTTTCGGGCGATTTCCTGCGTCGCTGCGCCCTGTTCCTCGACCGCGGCTGCCTTTTCTCAGCTTTTCTCAGCAAAGAAGTATCAAGGAAGAGAAAGTTTGAAGGCAGGCGAAATGTGGAGGGAATTAGCCTCTGTTTCGGGCCTGTCCAAAACGGGCAGGGATTTGTTGACAGGCAAGCCGTATCGTATAGATTGGCGGCCCCGGTAAAGGGTGCCGGGGGGCGGAGTCCTTTGGCCTGCGGGCGTGGTGGAATTGGTAGACGCGCCAGGTTTAGGTCCTGGTGGCCGAAAGGCCGTGGGGGTTCAAGTCCCTCCGCCCGCACCAACTCCGCGCGGGGATAGCGAAGGTGGGCCGCTGACAATAATTCTACGAGATACGTCTGCTTCCCTGACTCATTAAAAATCGAAGCCGTCAATTCCAGACGGTTTACAAGGCGATAGGCACGATAATGCAGGTTAACGAGACCAACACAGAAGGCTTGAAGCGGGAATTCACCATTACGGTTCCGGCATCCGAAATTGACGAGAAGGTGAGCGCACGGATCAAGGAGATCGCTCCCAACGTCAATATGCCCGGGTTCCGCCCTGGCAAGGTGCCATTCGCACTGCTGCGCAAGCGTTATGCGTCCGCCGTGATGGGTGAGGTGCTGGAACGTACCGTCGGCGACACCTCACGCGCGGCCCTTGACGAACGTGGCATCCGCGTCGCCGGTCAGCCCCGGATCGAGGTAACCAAATTCGACGAAGGTGGTGATCTGGAATACACCATGGCGGTCGAAATGTTCCCCGAATTCGATATCACCGACCTTTCGAAGCTGAAGCTTGTGAAGCTCAAGGCCGAAGTGCCGGAAGAGGAGGTCACCGAGGCGCTTGAGCGTATCGCTTCGACCAGCAAGTCGTCAAAGCCGGTTACCAAGAAGCGCGCCGCCAAATCGGGTGACATTCTGGTTATCGATTTTGTCGGTCGTGTGGACGGAGAGGAGTTCCCCGGCGGCAAAGCCGAAAGTTACCAGCTTGAGCTTGGTTCTGGTTCATTCATCCCCGGGTTCGAAGACCAGTTGATCGGTATCAATCCGGGTGACGAAAAGGCCGTTACCGTAAAGTTCCCCGATGATTACGGCGCGGAGAACCTTGCCGGCAAAGAGGCGGTTTTCGATGTGACGGTCAAGGAGCTGCGTGAAAACGCGCCTGCGGAGGCCAATGACGAACTGGCGACCAAGATGGGCTTCGAAAACCTCGAAGCGCTGAAGAAGACAATGCGCGATCATCGCATGAAAGAGTTCGACGGTGTCTCGCGCATGCGCCTGAAGAAAGACCTCTTCGACATGCTGGCCGACAAGCATTCATTCGATCTTCCTCCGGGAATGGTTGAAAATGAATTCGAGGCGGTCTGGAAGAATTTCGAGGAAGTTCGCGAAAAGAATCCTGATTCGATCGATGAAGAAGACAAGAACAAGAGCGATGAGGAGCTCAAGAAAGAGTACCGCGCCCTTTCCGAGCGTCGTGTCCGCCTTGCCCTGATCGTTTCCGAGATCGGTCGCCTCAACAAGATCGACATTTCCGAAGAGGAAATGAATCGCGCAATCATGGCTGAAACAAGCCGCTATCCCGGCCAGGAACAGGCGGTTCTCGATTACTATCGGAACAATCCGCAGGCGGTCGAGGCTCTGCATGGTCCGGTTTTTGAAGACAAGATCGTCGATTTCATCGTTGAAATGGCGCAGGTCACGGAAAAGTCCGTTACGCCCGAAGAACTGAACCGCGATCCCGATGAGAAAAAGCCGGCGGCGGCCAAGAAGGCTTCCGGCAAGGCTGCTGCAAAGAAGCCTGCCGAGAAGGATTCTTCTGAAAAGAAGCCCGCAAAGAAGCCCGCAGCCGGGAAATCGAAAACGGAAGGGAAGAAGTAGGGGCTTGGCGCCCTGAACTTCCCCTCCTTGCGAAAGAAAGGCGCCAGGACCATGTCGAACTTCATGGAACCGCACATGAGCAGCTTGATCCCCATGGTCATCGAGACCACCAACAGGGGTGAGCGAGCCTATGATATCTATTCGCGCCTTCTGAAGGAGCGGATCATCTTCCTCACTGG
>JAPHTL010000158.1 GCA_026193355.1 Rhodospirillales bacterium | reverse complement strand
TTACTTGATGTTGTCACTGTGCCCCACCCTGCGGCTGATGTGGTAATCTATGCAAGAAGAGGGATGAAATGTGACGGACAGAAGACCGATGAAGCATGTCCAGACGCCGCTTTCAAGGCCCGGACAACGGCCACGTTCCGTCCTTCGTGTGCTTGCGGGCGCTGCCGTCCTGCTTGTCGTTCTGTCTGCTTGCGACAACGATACGAAAACGACGGATGAGAAAGACCCGTATTTTGTCCACTGTCGGGGCGTTCTAAACTGGGTGACCCAGAAAATCGGGAAGACCGAAGTTCTTGAAAGCCGCCAGTGGCCGACGCGGGAAACGGTAAGGGCGATTGAAATTCTCTACGAACTGACGGTCGAAAAACAGGGCAGCCCTCGACCGATCCGGGTGCGCGATACAGTTGTCTGTGAATATGCCATTAATAAAACTGACGGAAACAACAAGGGGCGGAACCTCCTTGCGCAGCGTATATTGCTGCGTGGCATCCCCTTTACGGATGAGGAACTGCATCGCGTCAATATCCTGATTGGCCTGATGGGAACGAAGACGCCCTGACGCGTGTCGTATTATTGACCAGATGAGCGACCTGCCGGATACTTGGTTTGTCAGGCGTCAATACCGGGGGAACGGCGGCCATGCCGGAAGAACTTCACAAGATCAGGTTCTCTGCGGATGAAATCGCCGAGGCCGCAACGGCCTATTACGCGAAACTGGGCTACGCCATCCCCGACGTCGCCATCGTTGGCGTTGATCTGGCGGCGGACCCCAAACGCATGGTCACGCTGCGCTTCGGCCCAACGCCGGATGGCAACGAACTCCACCCTGTTGAACTATCGCAAAAAATCATGTTTGACGCCCTGCTCAGCTATTGTCGGAGCAACGACATTCCCGTTGCCCGCAACGCACGCAAACGCGCCATCGTCGAACATGAAGCGCTCGTCGTGGTCGTCGACCATGGCTGGACCGGCGAGATCTGATCCCTCCCCACACAAGCCGATAAACGACTTTCGCGACATACGCCTGTATGTCAGTATGTTTTGCATGCCTGTTGGGGGGATAGGTTGGCCGGAATCAGGAAAACCATCATCGTTCCGCTTGCGATCCTGATTCTGGCGGGCGCAAGCACCGTCACCGCGACGCTTTTGTGGTGGTCGGATACGCGCGACACAGCACGCCGGTCGATGGCTTTACGGGCCATCGAACAGCAATACGCTACGACCTTCGCCGACGAGCGCCGCCTGCTTGAATCGACGCTGGAAGGCATCGCTTCGCGGTCGGACCTGCCTCTTTTGTTCCTGGCCGGCGACCGGGACGGCCTGTACGCGGCTGCGGCTCCCCTGTATGCGCGGCTGAACGAAAAGTTCGACGTCACCCATTTCTATTTCACCGGCATCGACCGGGTTAACTTCCTCAGGGCCCATAAAAAGGGCCGCCATGGGGACGTCATCGACCGCCGAACCACCCTGATCGCCCACGACACCGGAGAAACGGGTGCGGGACTTGAAATCGGCCCCCTCGGCACCTTCACCCTGCGCGTCGTGATTCCCTGGGAATACGAGGGACGGCGGATCGGCTATCTTGAACTGGGCAAGGAGATCGACGCCCTGCTCACCGACCTGCGCGTAACGGCCGCCTATGAAGTCCTCCCTTTCATCGACAAGAACCTCATCGACAGGAAGGAGTGGGAGGAAGGAATGCGCATGCTTGGCCACAAGCCGGCCTGGGATCGTTACCGCGATTACGTCCTCGCCGCCTCGCTGCCGCAATCATCCAATCCTTTCCTTCAGTACGCCATTAAGGATGTCGACCCGGAAGCGCCCGACGAATTTTTCAAGGAAACACAGGCGATCAACAACCATCACGTCGATGTCTTCAGGCTGCTGATCCGTGACGTGGGCGGAAACCCGGTGGCGCGGGTCATCCTTTTCAACGACGTGACGGAACCCACCCTCCTCCGCCGGAACATCATCATCGTGGCGATCGGCGCGAGCCTGGTGGCCGCCGTGATCATCCTCTCCCTGTTCTGGAAATTCCTGGGCCGGGTGGAGACCCGCATCGCCAACACCGAACGCTTGCTGGTCGAGGCGAAAGAGGACGCCGAACGGTCCAATGAAGCGAAAAGCCGGTTCCTTTCAAACATGACGCATGAGTTGCGTACGCCCCTGAATGCGATACTTGGATTCTCGGAGGTCATAAAAAGACAAGTCTTCGGCCCCGTCTCTCCCCCCAAATACCGGGAGTACATCAACGACATCCACGCCAGCGGCCAGCATCTTCTGGATCTGGTCAACGACATTCTGGATATATCGAAGTTCGACTCTGGGAACATGACGCTCCATCTTGAGCCCTTCGATGTCTCCGAGATGACCCGTGAATGCGTCGAGATGCTGCGTCCGCGCGCCGAAACACAGAGGATCAAACTGATCTGCGCCCCCCCCGGAGACGCGCCAATCCTGCTCGCTGATCGCCGCGCCATCAAGCAATGCGTGATCAACCTTCTCGCCAACGCCGTCAAATTCACCCCGGCCGACGGCAGAGTCACGCTGTCATGCAGCGCCACCCCGCAGTGGTACGTGATCGCCGTCTCCGATACCGGCATTGGCATCCCGCAAGATGAAATACCGAAGCTCGCCGAACCGTTCATCCAGGTGGAGCGATACCGCACCGCGCGGATACAGGAGGGAACCGGCCTCGGGCTGGCGCTGACGCGGCGCCTCATCGAAATGCACGGCGGAACGATGCTCATCGAAAGCGTCGAGGGCGCGGGAACCACCGTGAGCTTGCGAATCCCTCGCGCCCCATGCCCGGTGCCCGCCGTATGATTGCGGTACCACTGGAACAGACCTGATCCGCCAGCCATAAAACTAGCCGCGGACAAATCAAAGGGCCTGGCCATCTCTGGCCAAGCCCTTGAAAAATTTGGTGCGCCCACCAGGACTCGAACCTGGGACCCACTGATTAAAAGTCAGTTGCTCTACCACCTGAGCTATGGGCGCATGGTGCCGGGAAAAGCGAACCAATCCGCGACCGCGCCGGGAACATAGGCGGCGCAAACCGCCCGGTCAACCGTGAATTCCCCTCTTTTCCAGGTGCTGCGCAGAACGATTCCCGGCGATCAACCGCCGGAGGTGTTTTCGCCCGCGGCGCGACGCTCGGCAAAGCGCTCCTGCATCCGCGCCACAACGCGTTGCGGCGCGAACTGGCCGACATCGCCGCCCAGCCAGCCGATTTCCTTGACAAGGCGGGAGGCGATCAACTGGTGGCGGTCCGACGCCATCAGGAACATGGTTTCCACCTTGGGGTTGAGACGCGCGTTCATGCCCGCCATCTGGAATTCATATTCGAAGTCGGAAACGGCGCGCAGGCCACGGACAATCACCTCGGCGCCTTGCGAAACCACGAAATCCATCAACAGGTTGTCAAAGGCGACAACCTCCACCTTCATGCCGTGTTCCAGCGTCAGATCGGCGACCTCCGCCTCGATCATGGCGACCCGTTCCTCGACGCTGAAAAGCGGCCCCTTGCCAGGGTTGGTGGCGACAGCAATGATCAGGCGGTTCAGAACCTTGGCGGCGCGTTTGATGATATCCAGATGCCCGAATGTGACCGGGTCAAAGGTCCCGGGATAGACACCAACGCGCTCTACCATGCTTCCTGACCCTTCCCTAGTCTGCTTCGCCCGCTTCCGGGGCGCTGTCTTCCGCTGCGGATTCCGTGACCGTCTCCCCGGCGGGGATCGCTTCCCCCTCGACTGCGGTTTCATCTTCTTCGATCCCGTCATCGCCATCATCGTCCATATCGCGCAAGCGGGTTACGGAGACGACGCGCTCATCCTCGGAAACCGAGAACAGGGTTACGCCCTGGGTGTTGCGGCCAGCGATGCGAACACCGTTGACGGGAATGCGGATCAGCTTGCCACGGTCCGTCACCATGACGATCTGATCACTGTTCACGACAGAGAACGAGGCAACGACGGGGCCATTACGCTCCGACATCTCGATATTGGCGATACCCTGCCCGCCACGGCCGGCGATCCGGTATTCATAGGCGGAGCTGCGCTTGCCGTAACCGTTCTCGGTAACGGTAAGCAGGAATTCCTCCTTCTCGACCATCTCATCGTACGGCGGGGTCTCCAGCCTGGCGGCAACCGCCTCGTCCTTGGCTTTCTCGTCGTCCTTGTCGGTGTAATCGGCCCCGGCAAGGCGGCGCGAGGCGGCAACGGCGCGCAGGTAATCCTCGCGGGTTTCGGTATCAAGTCCGACGTGAAGCAAACCGGACATGTTGATGACACGATCGTCCTTCGCCAGCCTGATGCCGCGAACGCCGGTCGATGTCCGCCCGGCGAAGACGCGCACGTCGGTGACGGGGAAACGGATGCACTTGCCCGCGCGGGTGGTCAGCAGGACGTCATCCTCCTCGGTGCAGGTCCGCACCCGGACCAGCGTGTCGCCTTCGTCCAGCTTCATGGCGATCTTGCCGTTGGCCATGACATTGGTGAAATCGGACAGGCGGTTCCGCCGCACCCCACCCGAAGCGGTGGCGAACATGACGAACAGGCCTTCCCAGGCTTCCTCGTCCTCGGGCAGGGCCATCACCGTGGTGATGGTTTCGTCCTGGTCGATAGGCAGCAGGTTGACCATGGCCTTGCCAAGGGACTGGGGCGTTCCCTGCGGCAGCTTGTAGGCTTTCAGCTTGTAGACCATCCCCTTGGATGAGAAGAACAGAACCGGTGCGTGGGTATTGGCGACGAAGACGTCGCGGACGACATCCTCCTCACGCGTCGACATGCCGGAACGACCCTTGCCGCCACGCCGCTGCGCGCGGTAGGTGGAAAGCGGCACACGCTTGATATAGCCGCTGTCGGTCACCGTGATGACCATGTCTTCGCGCTGGATCAGGTCTTCAATATCCTGTTCGAATTCGGATTCCGTGATGGTGCTCCGGCGCGGCGTGGCGAACTGATCCTTCATGTCGACCAGTTCATCGCGCAGGATACCCATCAGCTTTTCACGCGATTGCAGGATCCTCAGGTATTCCTCAATCTGGGCGGCGACCTCGCGCAAATCATCGGCGATCTTGTCGCGCTCCAGCCCGGTCAGGCGATGCAGACGCAGTTCCAGAATGGCGCGGGCCTGCGCCTCTGACAGGCGATAGCGGCCGTCAATCACCCGATGCCCCGGATCGTCGATCAGATCGATCACGGGGGCGACGTCTTCGGCCGGCCAATCCACGGCCATCAGTTCTTCGCGGGCCGTCTGCGGATCCTTGGCCTTGCGGATCAGCGCAATGACCTCATCAATATTGGCCACCGCGACGGAAAGTCCCGCCAGGATGTGTGCCCTTTCCCGCGCCTTGCCCAGTTCAAAAACCGTACGGCGGGTGATGACTTCCTCGCGGAAATCGACAAAGGCGGCGATCAGCCGCTTGATGTCCATCAACTCCGGACGGCCGCCGTTGAGCGCCAGCATGTTGGCGCCAAAGCTGGTCTGAAGCGGCGTAAAGCGGAAAAGCTGGTTGAGCACCACTTCGGGCTGGGCGTCGCGCTTGATCTCGACAACCACCCGGACGCCGGAACGATCGGATTCATCGCGAAGATCGGAAATACCCTCGATCTTTTTGTCGCGCGCGGCCTCGGCGATCTTCTCGACCAGCGAGGCCTTGTTCACCTGATAGGGAACTTCCGAGATGATGATGGCAAATCGGTCCTTGCGGATTTCCTCGATCTCGGTGCGTCCGCGCATCACGACGGAACCGCGCCCCGTGTGGAAGGCCGAACGGATACCGGATCGACCGAGAATCAACCCACCGGTCGGGAAGTCCGGCCCGAAGACATAGGATTCCAGCAGTTCGTCGATGGTAATTTCCGGGTTTTCGATATAGGCGAGGCAGCCGTCGATCACTTCGCCCAGATTATGGGGCGGAATGTTGGTGGCCATGCCGACCGCGATGCCGCCCGCGCCATTGACCAGAAGGTTGGGGAAGCGGGCCGGAAGGACAGTGGGCTCGAACGTTGATTCGTCGTAGTTGGGCTGGAAATCGACGGTATCCTTGTCGATATCCTCGATCAGGGCATGGGCGGAACGCGCCATGCGGGCTTCGGTGTAACGCATGGCCGCCGCGCGGTCGCCGTCCATCGAGCCAAAGTTGCCCTGACCATCAATCAACGGCAGTCGCAGCGAGAATGACTGCGCCATGCGCACCATGGTGTCGTAGATCGCCGAATCGCCATGCGGGTGATATTTACCCATGACGTCACCGACGATGCGCGCCGACTTGCGGAACGGCTTGTTGTATTCGTACCCGCTTTCCTTCATCGCATAAAGGATGCGCCGGTGCACCGGCTTCAGGCCGTCGCGGGCATCGGGAAGGGCGCGGGACACGATCACGCTCATCGCGTAATCGAGGTACGAACGCCGCATTTCGTCTTCGATCGTGATCGGAGCGACGTCGTTGATCGGGGGGGGCGTGGTGGTCGTGTTCAAGGATTCCTGTCCGGCAGTTGTTCACTTGTTTCGGGCGGTTTGCGAGGCCGATTCGCCTCCTTTTCGGCCTCTTTTCACAAAGGCGAAACGGCGAGTCGCTAAGGCCCGCCGTCGGGTTATGGTTTATAGCAGATGACGGGGGCGATAACAACCGCCAGCCCCCACTGAAACGGCCCGGGCAGATAGCCGTAAAACACCTCATGTCCGAATAAATTAATATTTAAAAACAATACACTGAAATGTTTCTCGGCAAAGACAACAAGCGGCGGCGGAGTTCCCCCGAAAAGCGCCCCGGCAACAAGCATCGGCCTTGCCCCACGCATCGTTTTCCACTAGTCATTTCGGGCCAGTTAACGGAACACGGTGAAAATCCGTGGCGGTCCCGCCGCTGTAACCGGGGACGCTTTCCACAAGGTCGGTTGACCAGCCACTTGCCGGATTAATTCGACAGGGAAGGCGTGGAACGCGAGAGATCCGGAAGCCAGAAGACGAACTGGTTCGATTTCATTCGAAGGGTCGAGATCCAATGGTAAAGGGTTTCGGTGGGCGCTGCCTGCCGAGGCCCTTTCATGTTTGGAGAGATCCTGATGCACGACAGCACCATCGCCCCGGCCGAGACAGCCGCGGCAATCCAGCAAATCGAGACCCTCGACGATATCCGGCGCATTCTCGCCGCCCTGCCGGGACCCGATGAAACCGCCGCCGCCGCAGCGGCAGCGCGCGAACCGCAACTCACCAAGCCGGAAGGGGCGCTGGGACGACTTGAAGAAATCAGCGCGTGGCTATGCCGCTGGCAAGGACGTCACCCGCCGCGCATGGAGAAGCCCCAAGCCTGCGT
>JAPHTL010000328.1 GCA_026193355.1 Rhodospirillales bacterium | reverse complement strand
TTGTTCAGAACCTCCACAATGGGAATGTCGCAGCCATCGAGGACGCCAAGCTGCGAGAGGACCTGCTCCACATCCTTCTTCTGCGCGTCGGTTTCTTCATGGCTAATGTCCCGCACATGAAGAATGATATCCGCCTCCTCCACTTCCTCAAGAGTCGCGTGAAATGCGGCTACCAGCTCGTGGGGCAGGTCGGAAATGAACCCGACCGTATCGGAGAGAATCACCGATCTTCCTGAAGGGAGTTCAAGGGCGCGCATGGTTGGGTCAAGGGTTGCAAAAAGCTGATCCTGCGCGATAACGCCCGCTTTGGTAAGCCGATTGAACAAGGTCGACTTGCCGGCGTTTGTATAGCCAACGAGGGCAACGACGGCATAATCGAGACGACGACGCGACGCACGGTGCAGCTGTCGCGTCCTGCGGACCTCTTCAAGTTCCTTTTTGAGTCGCAGGATACGGTCATCGATCATTCGACGATCGGCTTCGATCTGCGTTTCACCGGGACCGCCAACAAAACCAAGCCCGCCGCGCTGTCGTTCAAGGTGAGTCCAGGATCGAACCAGACGTGAGCGCGCATAGGTCAGTGCGGCAAGTTCGACCTGGAGTGTGCCCTCGCTTGTACGCGCACGTTCGCCGAAAATCTCAAGGATCAGGCCGGTCCGGTCGATCACCTTGCAACTCAACGCCTTTTCAAGGTTGCGCTGCTGGATCGGCGTCAGGGCGTAATCGACGATAACAAGCTTGATATCATGCAATTCATCGGAAACCAGCTTCGCCAGATCCTCAACGGCCCCTTTGCCCATCAATGTGGCGGGTTTGATCCGGGCGACCGAAACGATACGTGAAAAAACGACATCAAGACTGATGGCGGCGGCCAGACCGACTGCCTCATTCAGGCACGACTCCGGGGAGCGGCTGTCGCGCTTGCGATTGCGGATAAGGGGATGGATAACGGCGCAACGCGTCCCCTTTCCGACGTGGACGCCCTGCGCCGGATCTGTCACGTGTGTGTTCAAGCCGCAAAAGCGACCATTTACGCCTCGTCGCCTTCGCCTTCTTCGTCCTTGGACGGCTCAAACAACTGAACGGGAACCGACGGCATCACCGTCGAAATAGCGTGTTTGTAGACGAGCTGGGTATGTCCATCACGGCGGAGAAGAACAGAAAAATTGTCGAACCAGGTCACAATTCCCTGAAGTTTGACGCCATTGACGAGAAAAATCGTCACCGGAGCCTTGTTTTTCCTGATGTGATTGAGGAAGACGTCTTGAACGTTCTGGTTTTTTTCGGAGGGCATGGTACTTCCCTTTATTGTTATGTAACCCTGTTTGGCCGTTCTATTGCGGGTTAACAGTTGTCATTATCGTTGTATGCAAGTTGTCCATGCGCTGTAACGGGCATCAAAAAAAGCCGTTGATCAGATCGGACAAGCCATCGCAATCATTGACATAGCAAGCTGGTGGATAATCGTCAAACTCTCCCTTTTCAGGAGGTTTTTTTCTGATAAGGACGCCAGTGCAACCGGCATTTATGGCGCATTCCAGATCTATTTCGGTATCGCCGACAAACCATACGCTTTGCCCGATGGTTACACTGCTTTCTTCAAGCGCCATGACAACCGGATCAAGGGCGGGCTTGTCCCTTTCGGCATCCGTTGCGCCAATGATCCGGCTGAACAATCCTTCCCATCCCAGATGATTGGCCTCACGGCGCAGGTAAAGGCCGTTCTTGTTGCTTACAACGCCGAGATACAAACCGAGTTCGCGCGCTTGTTCGAGCATTGATTGCGCCCCCGGCAGCGCGCGAAGCGTATTCAGGTGCGTCCGGGCGAATGATTCATAGAAAATATCGCGCGCTTCGGTCCATTGATCTCCGAAAACAAGGGGAAAATTGTCCCGAAGCGACCGTTTTGCCCGTGCGACTGTTTCCTCAAGCGTCCAGGCAGGCATCCCGAAGGATTCAAGCGTCAGGTTCATCGCACAGTGAATTGCGCCGAAATTGTCGACAAGGGTGTAATCCCAATCGAACAGTATGGCTTCCGGGCGGGGGATCGTCGACGCCGCGCTGGTCATAATTCGTCAACAGCCTGTCGATTCATTCGATCCGCATACCAGACAAGAAGGTTATGGCTTAAGGGACCGGTCTGTCCCGTTCCGATCTTAACGCCATCTATGTCCGAAACTGGACGAACAAACGAGGTTGTGCTTGTCAGAAACGCTTCAACCGCTTCCTGGGCCTCCTTAACGGTAAAGGGGCGTTCAACCATGACCACCCCTTCACGCCGGGCAATCTCGCTTACGGCCTGTCGTGTGATTCCCGGAAGGATCGCGTTGCTGAGATTCCGTGTGACGAGTTCTTTTCGGTCATTGACGATCCACGCATTGCTTGACGTTCCTTCCGTGACGAACCCCTCCCCGTCCACCATCCAGGCCTCGTAGGCGCCGGCTTCCGTTGCCGCCTGTTTGCCAAGGATGTTTGGCAGGAGTGAGACGGATTTGATGTCGCATCGCTTCCACCGGGTATCCGGAACGGTAATAACGGAAACAGCCCTTGCATGACGC
>JAPHTL010000128.1 GCA_026193355.1 Rhodospirillales bacterium | reverse complement strand
GTCGCCTCGGTCTATGCCGAGCATGCGCGGGAAATCGCCAGGGAATACGAGGGCGTTCTCGTCATGGAATGCTTCGATTTCCCAAAAGCGTTCAGTTTGGACATCATCGACGAACTGGCGATCCTTCTTTATCCGTTCTCACCGGTCTATCTGGCGCGCCCCGATCTTGGGGTGACGGACTTTACCATTTACGCAAACTGCAACTTCCAGGGCGTTTGCGCCGACTTGCAGAACAAGCCATGGCCCGCCGCCAAGGCCGGGGAATTCCTGATGGCGTTTTCCGAAAGCGCACGGGCGCGGCGTCTTTCGACCTATGTCCACGGCGTTGGATCGACCGATGTTTCGCGCGTCGTCAACGAGGCGTCAATCGACTTCCTCGACGGCGATGTGATCTAGGCGCGGGTGAGCACTCCAACAAAACACATCTCAAGTGTGTTTTCTGGCCCTACTATCACGATGTGGTGGATATGTGTTTGATGTCTTTTCAAATGTGTTCGCCTCATATACCTTTTGCCCAAAGGGAGAGGGAGAAAAAACAACGGCTCCACCAGCATCCGCCTTGGGTCGCTTCAGGAGCGTGGGGCTTTCGGTCCCGTTTCCCTGCTAAACAGTAAGTTGATCGTGGGCGGTTGATACCACCTGCGACCTTACGCCAGATTTTGGAGGTCTGATTCCATGAAGCGTTTGATCCTGGCCGCGTCCGCAGCGGTTTTCCTGACTTCGCCGGCTATGGCCAATTGCGATCCCGGTGAGATGATCATCAAGTTCAGCCACGTCGTTGCCGCTACCGGCCACCCGAAGGGTGACGCCGCCACCCTGTTCGCCGATCGCGTGAACAAGGAAATGAACGGCAAGGCGTGCATGGAGGTGTTCCCGAACTCCACCCTGTACAACGATGACAAGGTCATGGAAGCCCTGCTTTTGGGTGACGTGCAGCTTGCAGCGCCGTCACTGTCGAAGTTCGAGGCGTACACCAAGAAGTACCGCCTTTTTGACCTTCCGTTCATCTTCCCGAATCAGGCTGCCTTTGACAAGTTCACCGGCAGCAAGGAAGGCAAGGCCCTTCTCGGCGCCGTTTCCGGCAGCGGCTATCAGGGCCTGGGCTACTGGTTCTCGGGCATGAAGCAGTTTTCGGCCAAGAAGCCGTTGATCGCACCGACCGACGCCAAGGGCTTCAAATTCCGCGTTCAGACCTCCGACGTGGCCGTCGCCATGATCGAGGCCATGGGCGCTTCCGCACAGAAGCTGGCGTTCAAGGAAGTCTATGGCGCGTTGCAGACCGGCGTTGTTGATGGGCAGGAAAACACCTGGTCCAACATCTACACCCAGAAATTCTTCGAGGTGCAGGATGGCGTGACCGAAACCAACCACCAGGCGCTGGCCTATCTGCTGGTGACTTCCAAGGAGTGGCTGGACGGCCTGAAGCCCGATATTCGTGATCAATTCCTCAAGATCGCCGAGGAAGCGACCAATACCGCCAATGATAGCGTCGGCAAGAAGGAAGCCATGAACCGTCAGAACATCCTCAAGGCGGGTGGTACGATCCGTGAACTGACACCGGCGCAGCGCAAGGTGTGGGTTGACACCATGAAGCCCGTTTGGGACCGTTTTGAAGGCGATATAGGCAAGGACGTGATTGCCGCCGCCGCCGCAGCCAGCATGTAAGCAGAAGACTTCAGATCACGCCGTCCGGGCGCCAGTGTGCCCGGACGGCGTATTTGATTATATGATTTAGTTTATTCAGACGCATGGGGAGCCTGCCATGGTAATCACGCTTGTGATCCTGGTGATTCTTGGTCTGCTGATCGTTCTGGAGCGGTTCAGGCCGGAATTCGTTCTCAATCTGGAGGAAAACATCCTCGCCATTATTCTGGCGACGATGGCCGTCGTTTCCTTCATTCAGGTCATTGCCCGGTACGGTTTCAATACCGGTTGGGGCGGCGCACTGGAATTCACGACAATTCTGTTCGCCTGGATGATCCTCTTTGGCATGAGCTACGGCGTGAAAATGGGCTCCCACCTCGGTGTGGACGCCGCAATCCGCCTGTTCCCCAAACCCCTGTTCAAGGCGGCCGCGCTGTTTGGCGCGATGGCCGCGCTTCTCTACGCCGTCATCCTGCTTTCGGCGGACTGGTTGCAGTTTTTCGGCGCGGAGACGAAGGGCGGGGCCATCGCTTATTGGTCCAAGTTTTTCAAGCTCGGCATCGGCCTTGATGACCTTCGTTACCCCGAATGGATACAGAGCCAGTTCGGCATCCAGGAACGGGTGCAACGCTGGGTGGCCTATCTGATATTACCGATCGGGCTGTCACTGTTTGCTTTCCGTTGCCTGCAGGCCATCGGGCAGATCTGGACTGGCAAGCGGGAACTGATCGTTGCCGGCCATGAGGCGGAAGACCTCGTGGCGGAAAACAAGAATTTGCTGAGGGACTGAGGACACAACCATGGAATCCGCCATTCTTTTCGGTCTCGTTCTCACCCTGCTGTTTCTGGGCGTGCCCATTGCCGTTTCACTGGGACTGTCCAGCATTATCATCATCGCGTTCTTCTCCAGCGATTCGATGTCTTCCGTGGCGCTGCAACTGTTCACGGCGTCGCAGAACTATACGCTGCTGGCGATTCCCTTCTTCATCCTGGCTTCGGCGTTCATGTCCACGGGGGGCGTGGCCAAGCGCATCATTCGTTTCGCCATCGCCACCGTCGGTCATTTTCGCGGTGGGCTGGCGATGGCCAGCGTCCTGGCCTGTATGCTGTTCGCCGCCCTGTCGGGGTCGTCCCCCGCGACGGTCGTTGCGATCGGCACCATCGCCATCGCGGGCATGCGGCAGGTCGGCTATTCCAAGGAATTCGCCGCGGGCGTCATCGCCAATGCGGGCACATTGGGCATTCTGATCCCGCCATCCATCGTCATGGTGGTGTATTCGGCGGCTACCGACGTTTCCGTCGGGCGCATGTTTCTGGCCGGGGTGATCCCGGGCATAGTGGCTGGTCTGATGCTGATGATCGCCATCTACGTGATCGCGCGCATCAGGAACCTGCCCAAGGGGGAGTGGCAGGGCATTTCGGAGTTCATCGCCGGCGGCAAGGATGCCGGGTGGGGGTTGTTCCTTATCATCATCATCATCGGCGGCATCTATGGCGGCGTGTTCACGCCGACCGAGGCGGCCGCCGTCGCGGCCGTTTACGCCTGCGGCGTGGCCCTGTTCATTTATCGGGACATGGGGCCACTCAAGGACATCGCGTGGATTCCAGAAAACACGTCGATAAAAAGGCAGGTTGGGTTTACGGCATCCGTCTATGCGGTGGCGTTTTATTTCGTGTGGCTGATCCTGTCGTTCTTCTTCATGCAGGAAACGCTATTTACGGATCGCGCCCTGACCGGACTCATCCCCGTGGCGATCATCCTGTTCGGCTATCCCTACAAGAAGGGGTTGGCCAATCCCCTGGCCTTCGTGTCCGGCCTGCCGATCTGGGGGCGCAACCTGGCCCTTATAACAATCAAGTTCTTCCCCGCCCTGGTGCATGCGGACACACGCAAGGTCCTGGTGGATTCGTCCAAGACCATCGTCATGCTCATGTTCATCATCGTGAACGCCCTGCTGTTCGCCCATGTACTGACGTCGGAACGGATTCCGCAGATCATCACGGACTGGATGATCGGCATGGGCTTCAACTGGTTCACTTTCCTGATTGCGGTGAACCTGCTTCTCCTTCTTGGGGGGCAGTTCATGGAACCGTCCGGGTTGCTGCTGATCGTCGCGCCGGTTGTTTTCCCCATCGGCATGGCGCTGGGGGTCGATCCGATTCACCTCGGCATCATCATGGTTGTGAACATGGAAATCGGCATGATCACGCCACCGATCGGACTCAATTTGTTCGTAACGTCGGGAATAACGGGCATGAGTCTGGTTCAGGTCGTCAAGGCCGCGCTACCGTTCGTGGCGGTCCTGATGCTGTTCCTGATCATCGTCACCTATGTGCCGTGGCTGTCGACCTGGCTGCCGACGATGCTGATGGGGCCAGAAATCGTCACCCGCTAGCCATCAAGAGCCGCAAGGGCGGAACGGGGAGAAAGGAAAGACCGTCGCCTTCCATCGTGCCGCCTGGTGCTGCACCGGCAGGGTCACCGGCGCTACGCCGGCAGAGTCACGGTGGTCCTTGTGCCTTTTCCTTTTTCGCTGCTCATAGTGATCGTGCCGCCATGAAGCTCGATCAGACCTTTGGTGAGCGGCAGGCCGAGTCCCGTTCCTTCATGTTTTCTGTTCAGGCTTGAATCGACCTGGCCGAAGGGCTCGAAGGCGGTGGCCATTTCGTCCTCGGTCATTCCGATGCCTGTATCCGAAACCGAAATCGCGATGCCTCCCTCAGGAGTGTTTTCCGTCCGGACGGTGACCCGCCCCGAAGGGGGCGTGAACTTGACGGCGTTGGAAAGCAGATTGATGAGGATCTGTTTGAGCCGCCGTTCATCGGCAGTCAGGAAAGGGGCCCGGGCGAAATTTTCGACCCTGATTTCGACCTCGCCCTTCGCGGCGCGGGGTGTTATCAGCCGAACGCTGGTTCCGATGATGGCGTTGATGTCGAGCGGCGCCATGGTCAGTTCGACTTTTCCGGCCTCGATCGCGCTGACGTCGAGAATGTCATTGATCAGGTTGAGCAGGTGCTTCCCGCTTTCGTTGATGTCGCGGGCGTAGTCCGCATACTGGGTGCATCCAAGGTCTCCGAAAATGCGATTCAGCATCATGTCGGAAAATCCGATGATGGCGTTGAGTGGCGTGCGGAGTTCATGACTCATGTTCGCCATGATTTCAGACTTCGTCCTGTTGGCGCACTCGGCGGCTTCCTTCGCCTCGTTCAGGCGCTGTTCGGCCAGCGTGTGAACTGTGACGTCGTTCATGACGACCAGCCGTTTCAACTGGTTCCTTCCGTCCGGCAACGGCGTGCAATAGACCGAATAACTGCGGCCGTTGGTGGGCGACTGGACCTCGGTGCATTTGCCGTCCTTCAATTCCAGCCCCTGGGCGGACAGGGCGCACCCCGAGGATCCGACGCATGGAAGAATGGAGGCGGCGCTCTTGCCCAGGTCGTCCGAGGCGAACGCCTTCGTCATCGCCGGGTTGGCATATTCGATCCTTCCCCGCAGGTCGACGATGCATACCGCATCGGACATCGCCTCGAGGATTTGCGACGAGTTCGCCTGTTCAGCGCGCAGGGACGCCTCCAGATCCCTGCGGATGCGCATGGATTCCTTTTCGCTTCGCCACAGGCCGGCCAGGGCCACCCATATGACGGACGCAAGGATGACGGCCAATGCGCTGAACTGGAGTGTGATTTTCTGACGCAAGGCGAGCGAAGTTTGCGTGAGGTCCGCGATCAGCAGATCCTCTATGCCCTTGAGCCTGTCGATGTAGGCGGTGTTCGCGTCGAACCATTTCCGCGCTTCATGCGGGGGAAGCCCCTGCTTGCCCGTCGCCATGATCATCTGGCGGAGGTTTTTCATCGAAACCATTTCGGGGAAGGCGTCGATGCGCGACAGTTCGTCGCGCGCGGCCGGGTCCATCAGGGGTGGCAACTCATTAAGATGCTCATTCAGGATGCCGACCAGTTGCACGAATCTCTCGTGGGTTTTCGCGCTCATTTTTTCCGACTGGAACCCCTGCGCGCCCAGTGCCCGGGTCTGCCCGGCCATTTCTTTTATGTGATTCAGCTGATTCAGGGCCATGACGCGCGACCGCAGGTCGCCGTTCTCGGTGCTGTAGGATGCGGTCTGGCGCAATCCGAACAGTTTCGCAATCAGGCCGCTGTAATAATCGAAGGACGCCTGTTCGGTAACGGCCTTGGCGTCAATTTTTTCGCGCATGCCGTTGGTTCGCTGCAGGAATCCGCGTGTCTCGTTGAAGGCCGAGACGGTTCGCGCATCGTCGCCGCCCAGGGCGTCGGGGATCGTATCGTGAAAGTCGATGAGGGCCTTGTCCGTTCGGATGCGCTGGCGCGCCAGCCTGACGTGCGTCGTTTCGTCGGTTCCGGTCAGAAAAAGGGCTGACAGCCCGCGTTCGATCTGCAGTTCATGAATGTAATCGCCGATTGCCGCGATGAAACCGGAAATGCGAACGACCCGCTGAACGCTGGACCATCCACGATAGTGTTCGGCGACGATCAGAGACGACAGGGCAAGCATCACCCCGACCGCTATCAGCAAAGGCGTGGACAGAGGTTGGCGCAGCGGGCGCAGCGACGGTTTATCCCGCGAGTC
>JAPHTL010000122.1 GCA_026193355.1 Rhodospirillales bacterium | reverse complement strand
CCATTTCTTCTTTTGCGATAGCGGACCAGGCTCCCGGTTTAGCTTTCCTTAACCCTTGCCTGACTAGCATGGGCGATGTTTGGATGGGCCGAATTTGGCTGGGTTTAGCTGGATTGCTACTTCCTGCCCGGCCTGATTTCGCCGACAGAAGTTGGCGTGAAGAAGGAGAACCCGATGCCAGCCAAGGAAGACCTGAGCGGTCTGACCTTTCTGGTTGTGGACGCGAATCGTCATTCGCGCGCCCTTCTCAAGTCTGTCCTGGAAAGCTTTGGACTTTACAATATCGTCGAAGCGCCGGACGGTGCGATTGCCCTCGACATCCTGCATAACCGGCGAATCGACGTAATTCTCACCGGTCTTGCCATGCCTTACCTCAATGGAATCGAACTCACACTGCGGGTTCGCCATAGCAGGGACCTGCACAACCCCGGCACCCCTATCATTCTGATCGCAGACAGAGCGGACCGCGACATCGTAATCGCCGCCAGGAACGCGGGCATCCACGAGTTCCTCGTTCAACCGATTACGGCCGGAGCGGTCATAAAGCACATCAGCAAGGCCGTTACCGAATACAGGCCCTTTATCCGCAAGGACGGTTACGCGGGTCCCGCACGGCGCTGGTTGGGGGAATGCGGTTCGACAGACACAAGTTCACGACGTCAAAGCCCCCTGCCGCCACCGCGCGTTCTGGATATGACGCGCGCCTGACTTTATCCCTCCCTGGGAACCAGCAAACGTAGACAGGTCAAGCCTGCTACGGCAACATTCAGGTGAACTGCTTGAATGATGGAGAGAGACCGCATGCCCCGGGATCCTATTGTACGCACCCTGGTTGCAACCTGCTTCGTATGGACTGCCATTTTATATGGCTGCGCAGTGAGCGGCACTTCCCTGGCGGCAGAGCAAAACCGCTATGGCTCGTGGAGCGCACCCGACAAACAAACCGCCGGCTTTGTCGAGGAATTGCGCCGTCTCATCGACGATGCCGAACGTGCGCGCGCAGCCGATCCGCGCTTTCTCTATGATCTGCGTGATCTGGCACGCCGCTATGACAATCCATGGCAAAACAGGATATTCACCGACGATTTTTCCGATGGGAACTTCACGACCAACCCGACATGGACGGTAGCAAGCGGCAATTTTGGCATCGGGTATAGCGGCCTTGTCAGTTCCGTCAACACAGGCACGGCCAGACAAGCCCAGGGGCAGCCGCAGGGGCGCAATGACGTTACGGCGGAAGAACTTGCCGCCATCATGATTGGCCGCCTCCTGCAGAAGGGAATGGGGCAAAATCAGGAACAGCAGCAACCTGCAACAGAAAGTGCCGCGAGTGTGGCGGCTGAAATTTACACCCGACAGAACATCCCGAACGTCTTCGCTCTGACGGCCATGGTTTCGGGTTCTGGCGATAGTGGCGGCATTGATTTCGCTATCACACAAGGCACCGGACGCAACGGAGGATACAGGCTTTCCATATCACCGGGGCAAGGCGTCACGTTGTACAGGCTTTCCCCGAAGGGCAATACGGTGATCGAAAGAAGCGCATCGACAATCACCGTTGCCGATGGCAAGGAACACCTTGTTGGCTGGAGTCGTGATTCGGCTGGTTCAATGGCCGTCCGCCTTGATGGCGTTACCCTGTTCAGCGCCGTTGATCGTGGTTATCGTGATCCATTCGATTCGCTTTCCTTCGGCAACCGAGGTGGCGACTACACTCTTCACACCATAGCCCTCGACGGGGGGCAATGAATCCGGGCAAACAAGCGCCATGAAAAAACGGAAAATAAGTTTCCTTGCTGCAGATTTCGACGAGGCACAGGAAGCCTTGAAGCGCCTTGTTTCTCGTTATGACGACGTGCCGCCGGAAACCGCAGACACCATCGTCGCACTTGGCGGCGATGGCTTCATGTTGCGAACCGCCCATCGCTTCATTGATCGCAGGATTCCCATTTTCGGCATGAACCGCGGATCGGTGGGCTTTCTGATGAACGAATACCGGGAAGAAGGCCTCGAATCCCGTCTTGAATCTGCGGAACCTTACGAACTGTTCCCCCTGCGGATGAGGGCCCGCTGCCGTGACGGCGCAGAGGTTGAAGCGTTGGCGATCAACGAGGTTTCCCTGCTGCGTGAAACCGGCCAGGCGGCGAAGATCCGCGTTCAGATCGATGGTCGGGTCCGGTTGGAGGAACTTGTCTGCGACGGCATTCTTCTGGCGACACCGGCAGGCAGCACCGCATACAACATGTCCGCCTATGGCCCAATCCTGCCCCTCGGGTCCGGCGCGCTCGCCCTCACCGCTATTTCCGCCTTCCGTCCGCGTCGCTGGCGCGGCGCCATCCTTCCACATACGGCAAGGGTCACCTTCGATATCCTGCAACCATCCAAACGCCCGGTCAGCGCCGTGGCGGATTTCACAGAAGTCCGCGACGTTGTTTCGGTGGAGGTCTTTGAGGACCGTTCGGTTTCCCCCATCCTCATGTTCGATCCGGAACACAACCTGGAAGAACGTATCATCGGCGAACAGTTTCTGCCCTGAAGCAACGCCGATG